>CALLQM010000426.1 GCA_938014855.1 uncultured Clostridia bacterium
AGTTCAGTCATTATGATTACACTGGGAACCGGTGTTGGCGGCGGCATTATCATTGATGGAAAAATCTATTCGGGCTTTAACTGTAAAGGTGCAGAGCTTGGACATATGGGTATGGTTTATAACGGAGTACCGTGTACCTGCGGCCGCCGCGGATGCATCGAGTCCTATTGCTCTGTCAGCGCACTGATTCGTATGACGAGGGAGTCTATGCAGCTGCATGCGTCCTCTAAAATGTGGGAACTTGCGGAAAACAGCCTTGATAAAGTCAGCGGCCGCATTGCATTTGATGCAATGCGTGAAGGTGATTCCTATGCGGCTGAGGTCGTACAGCAGTATGAACAGTATATTGCTTATGCGGTTTCCGGTTTGATTAATTTGTTCCAGCCGGAGGCAGTTGTAATTGGCGGCGGTATCAGCAAAGAAGGCGAAACTCTGTTGGAGCCAATCCGTAAATGGACATACGAACAGTGTTTTAATCATGAAGAAAACAACTGTACGCAAATTTTGCAAGCAAAACTAGGAAATGATGCCGGTATTTTAGGTGCGGCATTATTGGGCAGACAATATCAACTCTAAATTTGGAGGATGGCATGAGTGAATTAACAGAACTGCAGGAATTTTGCGAACAAATTCAATGTATCTGTTTAAAAAATGAGCCGATGTCTGTTCATACGACATTCAAAATCGGCGGACCTGCTGATTTATTCATCCGCCCATGCGATTGGCGGCAGGCTCAGCAGGTGATAAACAAAGCAAAACAACTGAATCTTCCACTCATTTATATTGGAAAAGGATCCGATTTACTGGTAAAGGATGACGGAATCCGTGGTGTGGTGCTATCGTTCGATGAATTATCAGCAGTACCATCCATTTGTAAGGATGATGATACGCTCATTGAGTGTCCCGCGGGTGTAAGTCTGACAGCGCTTTGTCTTTTTGCGCAGAGAAATAGCTTAACTGGTTTGGAGTTTGCTTATGGCATACCGGGAAGCCTTGGCGGTGCCGTGTATATGAACGCTGGTGCGTATGGCGGGGAAATGTGTGAAGTCGTAAAAGAAGTATCCTATTTGGATGCGGATGGTGCCTACAAAAAGCGGAATCATACAGATTTAGATTTTCGTTATCGCCACAGTTGGTTCTCCGACAATCCGGAATGTCTCATTACAGGTGCATTGATACGTCTGCAAAAAGGAAACGCTCAAGAGATTCGTGCGAAGATGGACGATTATATGAAGCGGCGAAAGTCCAAACAGCCTCTTGAATATCCAAGTGCGGGTAGTACATTTAAACGTCCGGTCGGCTCTTATGCATCCTTGTTGATTGACCAGTGCGGACTGAAAGGCCGGCAGGTTGGCGGTGCGATGGTCAGCGATAAACATGCTGGTTTTGTAATTAATCATCATGAAGCTACCTGTCAAGATGTGTTAGAATTGATTAAGCTGGTACAGCAAGAAGTAAAAGAAAAAACAGGCTTTTCGCTGGAATGCGAAATTAAACTTTTATAAATGAGGAAGGGGATCGATTTGGACTTTGTCATGATCACCGGTATGTCCGGTTCTGGTAAATCACGCGCAATCGCGGCGATGGAAGATATCGGATATTATTGTGTTGATAACCTACCGCCCAAAATGGTAAAATCGTTTGTAGACCTTTGCACCCAAGCCTCTGATAAAATCGATAAAGTTGCAATTGTAGTCGATGCCCGAAGCAAAGAAGTATTCGGGGATTTATTTGATGGCCTTGAGGAATTTATGGGATCCGCGGACGGATTTCAAACACTATTTCTGGATTGTGATGACACCACTCTTATTCAGCGATATAAAGAAACACGCAGAAAACATCCGCTGATAGATCAGGATAATCCAACCGTAGAGGGAGCCATTGAAGAAGAACGCAGGCTTCTGCATAAGATTCGTAATAGTGCTGACTATATGATTGATACAACCTACCTATCGGTTAATCAGCTAAGAGAAAAGGTCGTAAGCATCTTTTTGAACGATAAAAGCCAAGGAATGCTGGTAAATTGTATGTCATTCGGCTTTAAATACGGCTTGCCGAAAGAAGCTGATTTGGTATTTGATGTGCGTTGTTTACCAAACCCGTTTTATATTCCGGAACTAAAACTAAAAACCGGACTAGAGGTACCCGTTAAGGAATATGTTTTAAAATTTAAACAATCGCAAAAGTTGGCAGAGAAGCTGTTGGATCTTTTAGATTATCTGCTACCGCTTTATCAAGACGAAGGAAAAACTCAGCTCACCATTGCAATTGGATGTACCGGCGGCAAACATCGTTCGGTTGTTTTTGCTCAATTATTGGAAGAACATATGCATGAACAGGATGTTCGGTGTACGGTGTCGCATAGAGATATTGCCAAACATAAGGAGTAGCCATGTCTTTCACGTATAAAATTAAGAGCGAAATCTGCCATAACAGACCGTTTCGTCAGCGTAACCGAAAGGCGCAGGCATACGGTCTTTTGTTGTTTGGCAAACATTTTGGAATAGATAGCATTTCGATCCATACAGAGCATAAATTTGTAGCTCGGCTTTACGCAGATTCCATTGCTGACGTGATTGGGCTGACGGATAGCATGACTGTCCGAGAAGTGAAGCGTCAGCAAAGGCGGAGTATGTATATTGTAACAGTAGACAGCCTGACGGACCGCGTTGCGATTTTATCATATTTTGGGTATAAAGCGGGTCAAGACTGCTGTTTTATACGGCGGGAGTTGCTTTCGGAATCGGATATTCCGGTGTTTTTAAGTGGCGCATTTCTTGCGGCAGGAACGGTTTCTGATCCGAAAAAAGAATATCGATTGGACTTTTCGATTGCCACAAAACAACTTTGTGATGATCTTAATCAGCTTTTAACGGAACTAACTGCGGTGCCCAAAATGACGACACGCCGCAATGACTATTTACTTTACTATAAAGAAAGCGAAAACATTGAGGATTTACTGACCTATATCGGAGCATCCAAAGCGTCACTTAATTTAATGGAAATTAAAATCGTAAAAGAACTTCGCAACAAAGTAAACCGTGAGACAAATTGCGTTACCGCAAATATATCAAAAACGATTGATGCATCAATGAATCAAATTCAGCATATCAAGCTGATTAAATCCACTTGTGGAATTCAAAGTTTGCCAGAGGATTTGCAGGAAATCGCAGTTTTACGTTTGGAAAACCCAGATCTTTCTCTGCGTGAACTCGGTAAAATGTTGTCTCGTCCAATTTCACGTTCCGGAGTAAACCATCGGTTAAAACGCATTGCAGATTTTGCAGAACAACTGCGTCAAAAAGGAGAGTAGCAATTATGATTATTACAACAACCCCTACAATTGAAGGCAAACGCATCACACAATATAAAGGTATCGTTTTTGGCGAAGTCGTATCCGGTGTAAATTTTATTAAAGATTTTGCTGCAGGCTTATCTAACTTTTTCGGTGGCAGATCAAATACTTATGAAGATGAGCTAATTGAAGCTCGCCAAAATGCAATTAAGGAAATGTCCCAACGGGCGACAGATATGGGTGCGAACGCTGTTGTAGGTGTCGATATTGATTACGAAGTATTGGGAGCCGATAACGGAATGCTGATGGTTACGGTATCTGGAACAGCAGTGTATGCGGAATAAACAAACGGAATTAAAGGATTTTAATAAGGGATGAAATCATGGAAGATTTTGTGCATTTGCATGTACATACGGAATATAGTTTACTGGATGGCGCTTGCCGAATTGAACGCTTAATAAAGCGGGTGAAGGAACTGGGGCAAAGCGCGGTTGCAATCACAGATCATGGTGTTATGTACGGCGCGGTGGACTTTTATAAGTGTGCGAAAGAAAATGGGATTAAACCGATTATTGGCTGTGAAGTATATGTTGCACCACGAACTCGGTTTGATAAACAGCACAATTTGGATACTTCACCTTATCATTTGGTTTTGCTTTGTAAGAATCAGGTCGGTTATCAAAATCTTATAAAGCTGGTCTCTGCCGGATTTGTAGAAGGCTTTTACTCTAAGCCGCGCATAGACCGCGATATCCTCCAGCAATATCATGAAGGACTGATTTGCCTGTCAGCTTGCTTGGCGGGCGAAGTGCCGCGTAAACTTGCGGACGGTGACTATGAAAAAGCAAAAGAAACCGCACTATGGTACCGCGATCTTTTTGGTGAAGGCAATTATTATATTGAAATGCAAAACCATGGGATTCCGCTTCAAAAGCAAATTTTACCGGATTTACTGCGCTTATCACAAGAAACCGGGATCGGGCTTGTTGCTACCAACGATGCACATTATATCGAAAAAGAAGATTCAAAAATGCAAAATGTGCTTCTTTGCATTCAAACAAATACGGCAGTAGACCAGCCAGGCAGTTTGGAATTCGAAACAGAAGAATTCTATATCAAAAGCCGGGAAGAAATGGCGCAATTGTTTGGAAATTACCCAAATGCATTGGAGAATACTTGCAAAATTGCTGATATGTGCAATTTTGATTTTGAGTTTGGCAACACAAAACTTCCGCTTTTTATTGCTCCAAATGGGGAAGATAATCTTAGCTATTTTAAACGTCTGTGCTATGAAGGATTGCACCGCCATTATGGGGACAATCCTCCAAAAAGCGTTGAAGAACGTCTGGAATATGAACTGAAAATCATTATTAAGATGGGATATGTTGAATACTACCTAATAGTATTTGATTTTATTCATTATGCCAAAAGTGTCAATATTCCGGTGGGACCGGGCAGAGGCTCCGGTGCAGGAAGTCTTGCGGCATATTGTATCGGGATTACAAACATTGATCCAATTCGTTATAATCTGTTGTTTGAGCGCTTTTTGAATCCGGAACGAGTAAGCATGCCGGACTTTGATGTTGATTTCTGCTATGAAAGACGTCAGGAAGTTATTGAATATGTTGTCAGAAAATACGGTGCAGATCATGTGGCACAAATTATCACGTTTGGAACAATGGCAGCACGAGGCGCCATCCGAGACGTTGGGCGTGTACTAAATATCCCGTATCAGCAGGTTGACAGAATTGCAAAATTAGTACCAAATGAATTAAAAATGACACTAAATAAGGCTTTGCAAGTATCCGTTGATTTAAAGCAGCTTTATGAATCCGACCCCAAGGTAAAAGAACTTCTTGATATGGCGCGAAAAATTGAGGGAATGCCGCGTCATGCATCTACTCATGCAGCAGGTGTTGTCATTACACACAACCCAGTTGATACATATGTTCCGCTCTATAAAAGTGACGAAACCATGCCGGTTACACAGTACACAATGACCACTTTGGAGGAATTGGGTCTTCTAAAGATGGATTTCTTGGGATTGCGTACACTGACAGTAATTCGCTATGCAGAGGGAGAAATTCAAAAGTATCAGCCCGATTTTGACATCAATAAAATAGCTCTTAACGATAAAAATACATTTACTATGTTGACGAAAGGGCAGTGCGTTGGCGTTTTCCAGTTTGAATCGGCTGGGATGCGATCCGTAATTGCTCAACTCGGGCCGACCTCTATCGAGGATTTAATAGCGGTCATTTCTCTTTATCGTCCCGGCCCGATGGATTCCATTCCCACTTATATACGCAACCGACACAATCCAAACTTAATCACCTATAAGCATCCGCTTTTAGAACCAATTTTAAACGTGACTTATGGCTGTATCGTGTATCAGGAACAGGTCATGCAGATCTGTCGTGAACTTGGTGGTTATTCCTATGGACGAGCAGATCTTGTGCGTCGTGCAATGTCAAAAAAGAAACACGATGTAATGGAAAAAGAGCGTGAAGTTTTTGTTGAGGGCGCAATGCAAAATGGAGTTCCAAGAGAGATTGGCAATCAAATTTTTGACGAAATGTCTGCTTTTGCATCGTATGCTTTTAACAAGTCACATGCGGCCGCATATGCGATGGTATCCTATCAAACTGCATATTTAAAAAGTCATTATCCAAAGGAATTTATGGCCGCACTTTTGACTAGTGTATTGGATAATACCAGTAAGGTTATCGAATATATTGGTGAATGTAATCGGTTAGGCATTAAAGTATTGCCGCCGGATGTCAATACAAGCGTGGAGGGCTTTACTGTAAGCGGGGAACATATTCGATTCGGTTTGCTTGCAGTCAAAAATATTGGGCGAGGTTTTATCCATGAGCTGATAAAAGAACGACAGACTCATGGCAATTTTCAATCTTTTATTGACTTTTGCGAACGAATGTACGGAAAAGACATGAATAAACGCGCTTTGGAAAGTTTAATTAAATCTGGGGCTTTGGACTGCGCGGGAAATAACCGCAATCAAATGCTTTCGGGGTATGAAGCTGTTTTAGAAGATATCGATGCGGTAAACAAGCGCAACATCAGCGGACAGATTAATTTTTTTGATAATCCTGAGATTGCGCCCAAACAGACACGAGAACTGCCTCCTGTTGAAGAAATGCCGTCCTCTCAGCTTTTGGCAATGGAAAAGGAAACAACAGGTCTTTATATCAGTGGACACCCACTCGCAAGATATCAGCCCATTATTACAAAATATAAATGCACACTGATTGCTGATATTACTTCAGCGGAGGAACGGGGAAGTAAAATACAAGATGGTTCCTCTGTAAAAGTTACAGCCATGGTTACTAGTAAAAAAGTAAAACCTACGCGCAATGGAGATATGATGGCATTTGCGCAGATTGAAGATACAACCGGAAATATGGAAGTATTGGTGTTTCCGAATGTATACTCAACCTTTTCTTCTCAATTAAACGAAGGCACTGTTGTAGTGATTACAGGACGTGTCTCGGTTCGTGAAGAAGACGACGCAAAATTGATTGCAGAATCCATTAGCTTTGCGGATGAATATGAACAGACAATGCAAACCCAAGCAGCCGTAAAACAGTCTGCATCGGCAAAAAAATCTCCTGTAAAGCATCCGGGTCTATATTTGCGTATAAGCAGCTGTGATGCTCCTGTATTTGAGAAAATTAAAAATTTATTATCAATTTTTCATCCTGAAAATCGAGGAGAACCATTTGTTACCGTGTATTTTTATTTTTGTGATACCAAAAAATACAATATTGCCGCTCGGACATTTTGGGTAGACTATAATTCTGTATTAGATCGAGAATTAAAAAAATTGCTCGGTGAGCAAAATGTAGTATATCGGGTATAATAAGAGATAAAAACAATAAAAATCTTTTATTGTCCGTGATTTTTTATAAATATACCTTGAAAACCTTGAACAATTCGACAGAATCAAGTATAATATGACAAGAGTAAAGTTTTACTATAATTTGATAGAGCAGAATGTTTGATTCTGCTTATGGAGGGTGCCACGATATGGATAAACAGCAAAAAACCATAGGAATCATCACGAGCGGCGGTGATGCACCGGGCATGAATGCTGCTGTTCGTGCAGTCGTCAGAACAGCTCTGTATAAAAATATACGTGTAATTGGCATTCGCCGCGGATTTAGCGGCCTTTTGGTTCGAGATATGGTGGAAATGAATCTACGAAGTGTGTGCGATACACTTCATCGAGGCGGAACCATTTTGTATTCCGCGCGCTGCCCCGAATTTCGCGAAGAAAAGA
>CALLQM010000427.1 GCA_938014855.1 uncultured Clostridia bacterium
CCAGTTCGGTTGCTTTAAGTACCATTTCTGCTTTTATGTTCGGATCCACGGAAGCATCGGTCAACATATTTTTCATTGTTTCGATCGCTTCATCGCGAGAGCGCTGGCGGGTGACTTTCGCTTCGGCAAAGTATGCTTCGCCATCTATACCGCCGGCCGCAGGGTCATTGGCATCCACAAGCTGGGCATCTCCATAGTTTTTATCGTGTTCTGCTGCGGATGCGGCGGTTAGGTCGCCGTCTGACTGCGCAAACTGATAATTGACATAGACAGCAAGCCCAAGCCCAACCACAAGGGATGCTAGGATGATTTGTTTTTTGCCGATAATCATATTCATACAGGGTTCCTCCTCATGTAATTTACGGATTTATTTGATAGGGGTAACGCAAACTCTATTATAAGGAATGCCGAGCGCGGTGGTGACCACACGAGTCACCCGCTCTTGTACCACCATGCTTGAAGCCCCTTCGCAAACCACCACCACCCCCTGAATGGACGGCTGTTTCTGGGTTTTGAGCAGGGCCTCTTTTTTGCCGCTGCCCGCGTCCACAACAATATACTTCTGCTCATAATTTTGTTGTTGGGTTTCCCTTCGCATCTCATCCCCTTCATAGCTGTTTGTTTGACTGGCGGTTTCGTTGTCTTCCACCGCCTAAACACATTCCACGCCAGTTTCTGCTGTAACCATTACTTCACATCGTCCCACTCCCTGCACCTGACCTACTAAGTTTGTCATTCGCTCTTCTAGCTGTGTCACATACTCCTGCGAGAATTGATCAGAAGAGCCAACCGATGGATTATTTTTTGCTCCGGTCGGTATGATGCTGGAGAGCATTATAAGGCTCATGCCTACAATTCCCAGAACAACCAGCAAGCGGCTCTTTTTGCCCACTATTAGGGCTAGAAACTTATGCTTCAGGCTATCGCCTGCATCTAGGCTGTTCATGTTCTCCCTCCTTTTGTATATCCAATACGTATGTCCACACCTAGCGCTTTATGCAGTGCGGCACGAATCTCGTCATGCTGTGGTAAATAACTGTTATCGAGTTCAAGTTCGCACTCACTAATAGTTATGCCGCCCTCGCCGTCATCATGAACGTTTATGTAAATTTTGTTAGGTTTTATTCCAAAATCCATTAAAGTATCCTCTGCCGCATGTCGAATGCTCTCAGTTGCCAAATCGTGCCCCTGTTCTTTTGCAATAGAATCCAGCCGTTCTGATTTTTCATCGATTTCCTGCATGATTTCTTCAGGAGGAATAACATCCAATGACGGAAGTGAAATAGCAATCGGAGAAAGTAAACAGGAAAGGAAAAACACACTGGTTGTGATTTGAAAAATTCGCTGCATACTGGATTTTGGCATAAGGAGCTGAGCCAGTCCGCAGGCAATTGCAGCACAACAAATTCCGAACGCCCACTGTCGGATGCTTTCCATATTATTTACACCCCCGTTGAAGCCATTAAAACAAGCGAAGTGGATACGATCACAAGCAATGCAAAGCACAGACTAATGGCAAGCAAAATACTTAATACAGAAGCAGAACTTTTAAGAATATCCCCCACTTGTTTGATCCCTAACATATCGCTGATAGCCGCCGTAATATTAACCGTTAAATACCAAATGATTGTCTGCAAAAAAATTGGCAGGAACGTTAAAGCAGCTACTAATGTTCCAAATACTCCGACAGTTGCTTTTAAAAGTTTTAAATAGCCCTGCGTTGCCGCAAACGCTTCGGAGAGAGCACTACCAACAATTGGTACGAAACTCCCGATCAGAAATTTTGCTGTCTTGGCAACTACGGTATCGCTGCCAGATGCAACCATGGTCTGCATAGACAGTAGGCCAACAAATAGCGTCAACAACAATCCAAGCCCCCAGCTTACCGTAGATTTAATTACTTTTGCAACCGAAACGATGTTGATACCGGGGGTAAGACTTCCCACCATACAAAATGCCAAATAAATCCCCATAAGCGGTACAAATATATTGGATACGATCTGTGAGACAATTTGGCATGCTCCAAATAAAAATACAGTATATGTAGTCGCTGTAACAGGTTGTCCCGCGGCAGTTACAACAGATGAAAAAACAGGAACAAATGCAAGAATAAAGTTGGAGCAATCCTGGATTGCTCCTGCCGTTGTTGTAATACAATTAATAATGGGCGTTGCTACAGCGGTTGCAATACATACTGCCGCTACTGCAGAAAATACGGTGGAAAGATTTCCTTCCCACAAAGACGTTTTCAAGCTATCCAGTAAAGCACATAATATAACAGTTCCTAACACAGCACAAAAGGTAGTCATTGGCTCTTTTAATTTTTCAAGGACTAGTCTCCATATCTCTTTAAAAAAATCTGCCGGTGAAAGCGTTAAGAGCTGTTTATAGTCTATTTTATCAATACCTGTCCTTCCCAATAAATCTTGTGCATTTTCTGGAAGTTTGTCCATCAGTTCATCCGCTCCGACCGCATCCATCTGTGGCTGCAGGTCTATCTCATTTGATTGTGCGGCAGTTGATATAGAAAGCCCGATGAGAACCAACACAACTGCCAGAATCTTGGCCGCCCATTTCATGATCACACCTCATTTTTATCGTCCGATTAATTGTCCTGCAATTCTTAATATTTCTTCAAACAGCGGCAGGCTGACCATCAATACAGCTATTTTACCTGCTGTTTCTACCTTTGTAGCAATGGCAGTTTCCCCAAGGTCTTTACAAGCATCACAGGCAATCTGCGTAATAAAGCAAAGTCCAAGTGATTTAAATAAGATTTGCACATAATCGGCTTTTGTTCCGGAGGCATCCAACAAAGAATGCATTCGGTCAAACAATGGCTGTGCCGCAGAAATAATCATTGCTAAAATTAAGACACCCGCCGTAAGAGAAAGCGCCAATGCATATTCCGGATTCTTTTGTTTTAGTATTACGGAAAATGCAGCTGCAAGCACCGCAATTCCAACAATTGTGATCATACTCATATCAGTAGAGCCCAAATACACTTTTTACGGTTTCAAACAGCGTATTAATTTGCACAATAATCATCATTAGGACAACAATAAGTCCCGCTAACGTTGTCATCATTGCTTGCTCCTCTCGACCAGACCGTATAAGGACCTGGTTAAGCACTGCAACAATGATCCCAATTGTAGCAATTTTAAAAATGAGATCGACATCCATATTCGGCCATCCTTTCCAGTTTTTCCATCCCGTCTTTTATATTAAAATCACAACCAAAAATGCTCCTGTCAACAGACCCATCGTACGGTAAAGTTTTGCATTCGATGCACACCAATCGCGTGCATTATCTGCCTGTATCTGAAGGAGAGATTTTGCATGAGCAATACTAGCAAGCTGTCCGTTTAAATCACATTGACCTAATGTTTCTGATAGACCAGTTAGAATTGCAGTATCAGCACTGTTGAGCAATCCATGATTTTCACGGATTGAACGCTTCCAAGCAGCAGGAAACGGTACACCACTGCGACATAGAGATGCACAGCAAGGAAGATATGCAGCATTGGTCATTGACTCGCGCTGTTCCAAGCGGCTTACAATTTCATCAAGAGGAGCCAAGGAATATGTAAGTTCACTCTCAAAACCAGAAAGTACACCAAGTGCATTTTCCAGCTGTTCCACCCGCCCAGACAATGTTCGTGCAAATGATATCCCGATTGATGTCGTACATACTATAATTAAAATCATACCTAGTGTTTTCATTATAACTGTCATTTTTATCACCCATTCTGCCGCATTATTGTAGCTATTTTAAAATCATTCATTTCCGCTAAACAGAAACCGTTGTTTTACTCATCTCAATTAGATCCGATATATGTTTAATCATGCAAATTTTGGATGGCTGTTTTGCACCTTCTAATAGCACAAACTGTTCAAATGCACCTGTCTGTAGCAATGGTTTTGCCTGAGGCTTATGCAAAAACTCTTCAAAAGTAGATGCGTGTATGGATGTAATAACTACTACACCACTGTTTACTGCGGCAGAAACCGCTTCAATTTCGCGTTGATTACAGATTTCGTCACATATAATAACCTGAGGCGAAAGATAGCGTATGGACGCTTCCAATCCTTTTGCTTTTGGGAACCCACACAGTAGATCACAGCAATCACCCAAATGATTACGTATGACACCCGATGAATAGCCACCAAGTTCCCCGCTTTCATCCACTACACAAACTTTATACAATATACCGGAACTTCCGGATGCAAGTTGTCGAGCCAAATCGCGAAGAATGGTCGTTTTTCCGCTTGCTGGAGCTCCAATCAAAAGAATTCCCTGCAACCGATCACTCAAACATCGTTGCATTAAGCTGTCAGCTGCACCAAATATTTCTCGGGCTACTCTCAGATTTATGGAAGTCACATCGCGGATTGCAGTTACATTCCCATCTTCCACAACGGCGGTTGCCGCCACACCTGCACGATGACCCCCGCGCACTGATATGTACCCATGAATCATTTCCTGCTGATGGCTGTGTACCGCCCATCCACAAAGTGAAAATAGACAATCCTGCATGTCCGTTTTATTTACAATGTAGGATTCGGGAGAGGGGCGTAACGAAACATTTCCATTTATATCTACAAAAAGCATCCCTGACAGTCCAACTAAGCTAAGCGGTCGATCTAATCGAATACGGATTTCATTCGTCTGCGCTTGAATACTGACTGGGATCTTAAACAACGTCTGCTTTACGTTTTCGCTGAGTGAATTAACCGCATCAATAAATTTTTCATCCCCGTTCATGTTGTCACGTCCTTAAAGTTTCTATGTTCTAATCTTATTGGCCCGTCCAACTTTTTAGAACCTTGATCTAGAAAAAAGGGAAAATAAAAAGCGCCTAAAGAAGCAGTTTCCTACAACTTTAGACACCTTTGCTATTCATGTTCTATTATTTAAACAGATTAGTTCTTTATACTCTTAACAGAATCCCGATACAATTTATATTCCATAGAATCAATTAGAGCACGAATTGACGCATTGATAATATCGGTCGATACGCCCACCGTAGTCCAAATATTCGTTCCGTCAGATGATTCAATCAATACACGAACCAAAGCAGCCGTTGCCTTACCGGAATCCATAACACGTACTTTATAATCGATTAGTCGTACTACTGCAAGAGTTGGATAGAACACTTCCAGTGCTTTCCTCAGTGCGCGATCCAGTGCATGAACAGGGCCATCTCCTTCGTCTGCCGTAATTTCATGACGCTCTCCTACACGCAGCTTTACCATAGCAGACGACATATGGCGATCTGCCCGCTCTTGTTCGCCGATAATGCGAAACAGTTCCAGCTCAAAGAATGGAGTAAATTTCCCCAGTTCTTTAAGAACAATCATCTCAAAGCTGGCAGTTGCTGCTTCAAATTGATAGCCCTCGTATTCCAATGATTTCAATTTATCAATTAAATAGTTAAGCTCCTGAGAATCTTTAGAAATTTCCGGCACAAACTCTTGAATTTTGGCCATCAATGCGCTGCGTCCGGATACTTCGGAAAGCAAAATTTGGCGATGATTCCCTACTTGCTCGGGAGCAATATGCTCAAACGCAGCCGTGTTTTTTTTCACGCCATCGACATGCATTCCTCCTTTATGCGCAAATGCACTTTTTCCAACATATGGCATTGTATGTGGCAAGCTTACATTTGACACTTCGGAAATGTATCGAGCAGTTTGTGTCATAAGCGCCAATTTTTCTTTAGGAATACAAAAATATCCCAATTTGAGTTGTAAATTTCCAATTATTGTTGAAAGATTTGTATTGCCACATCGTTCTCCAAACCCAAGATAGGTTCCTTGCACTTGAACAGCACCAGCTCTTACAGCAGCGATCGTGTTTGCGACCGCACTTCCGGTATCGTTGTGACAATGGATTCCTATTTTATCTGGAAATAACTCCTGCATGCTTGTAGTAATCTTTGCAATTTCTTCCGGAAAACATCCGCCATTTGTGTCGCACAGCACTAGACGAATTGCTCCGGCAGATAGAGCTGTTCGCAGTGTCTCCACAGAATATTCCGGATTTTGCTTATAACCATCAAAAAAATGTTCTGCATCATAAAAAACCGTCTTTCCAGCATGTGTCAAATAGGACACCGTATCAAAAATCATACGCAGATTTTCTTCTTTTGTAGTACCTAAAACCTCCTGCACCTGCCATTCTGAACTTTTTCCAAATACCGCTACATAATCTGTATTCGCTTCTAATAACGCGGTGCAATTTTTATCCTCTGAAACAGGAATATCTCGTCGGCGTGTAGAGCCAAATGCTACCAATTTTGCATGTTGAAGCCGTATGTCTTGCGCTCTTTTAAAAAACTCTGCATCTTTGGGGTTACTGTAAGGATTTCCAGCCTCCAAAAAGTCAATATGAAGCGTATCAAGAGCACGGACAATATTCAATTTATCCTCTACGGAAAACGATATATGTTCGCCTTGCGCACCGTCTCTTAGCGTTGAGTCGAAAAGTTCAATTTTTTTCATACCGTCACCTCATTTTGCCTAATTGGGAATAGTTTAACACAAGCAATGTTAAACCACAAGGAAATGCATTGTTTTTCTTTCTTCGTAAGTATCAAAATCTTTATCAACTTAACACTTTACATCGATCAAGTTTTGCTGTAAACTAAAAAACAAGATGCAACAATGGCGTTGTCATTGGACTTTTAAGACTGAACGGAGGAACCTATCTTGAAGGTACAGTTTTCAAAAATGCATGGGCTTGGCAACGATTATGTCTATGTCAATTGTCTTGAACAGAGAATCAAACATCCAAATGAGTTGTCCAAACTTGTCAGTGATCGGCATTTTGGTATCGGTTCAGATGGGTTGGTATTGATTTATCCATCTGATAAAGCAGATTTCGAAATGCGCATGTTTAATGCCGACAGTTCCGAAGGCAACATGTGCGGAAATGCAATCCGCTGTGTGGGAAAATACGTATTTGACAACAAGCTTACTGACAAAACAGAACTTGATATCGACACAAAAAGCGGCATAAAACATCTGCATTTAATTGTAGAAGATGGAAAAGCATGTGCAGCAGAAGTAAAAATGGGTGATGCTGTATTACGTGCCCGTTCCATTCCCGTGGAAACCGACTATGAGGAGTTTATCAGTCAGCCAATGGTGGTACATGGGGAAGCTTTTCTAGTTACCTGTGTTTCAATGGGAAATCCTCATGCTGTAATTTTTTGCCAAGACGTTGATAATATGCCTTTAAACATTATCGGACCATTATTTGAAAACCATGAAATATTCCCAGAACGCATCAACACGGAATTTGTTCAGTTGATCGATCGCAATACCATTAAAATGCGTGTATGGGAACGAGGAAGCGGGGAAACCTTTGCATGTGGGACCGGTGCATGCGCATCGGTTGTAGCGGCAGTACTAAACGATCATTGTGATCTTGGGAGTGAAGTAACGGTTCGTTTAAAAGGCGGCGATCTTAAAATCACTTATTTAGAAAATCATAGTGTATTGATGAAAGGTCCTGCGACACATGTTTTCGATGGTATCATCGAAATCTAACGTTATATTTTTCGTAATCGCTGACAAAGCGCCCTGTTAT
>CALLQM010000428.1 GCA_938014855.1 uncultured Clostridia bacterium
TTGGCAGTGAAACAACTGCATTTAAGAAACAGCCTCACGTTACCGAAAAAGAAGCGCTTAACGCACTGTATCGTTCTATAAGTGAGATTCTTCCTCATGCGCAGTCGCTCGGCGTTACGGTTGCCGTGGAACCGGTTTATTATCATGCGCTGTCTACCCCTGAATTAGCCAAACAACTATTGGATGATATGGCATGCAAGAATCTTAAAGTGATCTTTGACCCTGTCAATCTGCTTTCGTTTGAACAGGTAGAAACCCAACATGATCTATTTAAACGTGCAATTGATCTTTTGGGTGACCGAATTGCCGCAGTACATATAAAAGGCGTTAAACGGCAGGAAAATCAGTTGACCAGCAGTTTGCTGACCGAGTCTTTATTGGATATGCCGTTTGTTTTTGATTTGCTAAAAACTCTGCCGCAGCCGCTTACAGTTCTTCGTGAAGAAGCTGTTCCCGATTTGGCAAAATCAGATCTTGCACTGATTAAGAGTATGCTGTAAAAAGATTGTTTTACGGTATGCAATCGGAATAAGCAGGTAGGGGAAATGCTCAATGACAATATTTTGGATCTGAGATTCAACCGTACACACAAACAATATCACAACTCACCCGCAATGCGGGATGGGACAAACGCTAAATGTGAAACTTGTCTTTCTGCCGGGAAGCAGTTTTGATTTTTCCTGGATTCGTTTTAAACGTTAACAATTCCATAAAAACGCCCGATACTGTGTGGGCGAGCACTGCTTGTGCTGTTTAAAAATACGATTAAAAGTAGAAATGCTGTTGAAACCCGCCTGCATCGCAATATCGGTGATGGAAATGTTCGGGTCAATCAACAGCGTTTCTACGTATGCGACCTTTTTTCCCATCCAATAGTCATAGAATGAGGTTCCGGTAAATTGCTTAAACAGGCGGCAGAAGTGAAATTTGCTGAATCCTGCAATTTTAGAGATCTGATCTATGGTAAGAGCTTCGGTGCAGTGTTCGTTAATATAACGGCAGATCGACATGAATTTTTCACAGTATTCCAACTGTTTTCCAGCGGTGATATTTGGAAAAATGGAATCGGCATCCACACGGGCACGGCCAAGTTCCACAAAAAAACGGATGAAATGTGCGTAGATACACGATTCTTTAAAAGGCCTAGCACTAAAATATTCATCGTGAATTTTCATAAGCTGATTGCCAAGCTGTTGAGCTAAATGAGGTTCTGTTTCTGATTTGATGAGCCTGTATGGGCGTAAAAGCTGTACCAATTCCTCCATTCCGATCAGATTACAGAGTAGAGAATAGTCGATTTGTATAATGAATCTTCTACCGCTTTCGGGTGCAAAAAGCGTATGCAATTCTCCCGGCGGGCAGACAAAGATGTCTCCGGGGTTCATAGATAGCAAAACCTCTCCGCACTTGACGGTATAATCGTTTTCAAGCGGAAAAATCATTTCAATGGCATTGTGCCAGTGTGGGGGATAGTTTTCGTACTCGACGTTGTTGTAAACCTTGACACCACGCATGTAGTCAAAATTAACCGTTTCATGAATTCCTTTTAGAATTTCAATCATGCTGTATCAACCTTTCAAATATTGCTATATTCATTGTATTCTATTATTACAATAAAGTAAATTAAAGTGGAATATTTCTTGTGTATTTATGATTGATTGCTGATGAAATTATAAAATATTGAACAAATTCTTATGCAATTTCAACATATTTATCAATATATATTTGTTATGTACATATATAATAGCAATATTTGAGCAATGATTCGCAATTAGTAAAGAGTGCCTTTCGTTATTTGCTTTTATACTAGATATAGGGGGTTTTCTAATTTAAAAGAAAGGGAGAGGCTTAAGCGAATGGACTTGGTACATAACAAGGAAAAGATAAACGAATTTCGAAAAAGAGCGCAGGCAATTGTTGATAAAATGACGTTGGAGGAACTGGTGCTTCAAACTCTGCATCAAGCGCCGGCAGTCGAGCATTTGGGAATTCCGGCATATAATTGGTGGAATGAAGCATTGCACGGTGTCGCTAGGGCTGGTGCTGCAACCGTTTTTCCGCAGGCAATCGGTTTGGCGGCAACCTTTGATGAGGATTTTCTTGAGGAAATTGCCGATGCGAACTCGACTGAAGGACGCGCAAAATACAACATGCAGCAGGATTTTTTGGACTCAGATATTTATAAGGGGCTGACTTTTTGGTCGCCCAATGTCAATATCTTTCGTGATCCACGCTGGGGGCGCGGACAAGAAACCTTTGGAGAAGACCCTTACTTGTCTTCCCGGCTGGGTGTGCGATTTGTGCAGGGACTGCAAGGACATGACGAACGCTATTTAAAGTCTGCC
>CALLQM010000429.1 GCA_938014855.1 uncultured Clostridia bacterium
CGGCGGCTGCGGCCCGATTATTGATACGCACGGGCTTTGTAATGCACTGCAGACTGAAGCCATCGGCTGAGCCTTCCGTGATGTAACCGACCCTGAACCGCTGCCATCGGATCATCCGCTGTGGACCATGAAAAATGTACTGATTACCCCGCATGCGGCAGGCAGCAACCATCTTGCTTATACCACTCACAGAATATTTGAAATCTGTTATCGCAATTTACAAAACTATATCCAAAATAAACCACTGCATAATCTCATAAAACACGGGGAAAACTAAAAGACCGTGTTGCCGATTTTTGTTGAATCTGGAAACAGACATAGGTCCGCTTCCAAGTTATATGGAGGAATACATGATGTCAAAAATGGATTTAGTAAGACAGGAAATGGTCGCGGCAATGAAAGCAAAGGATTCTGCACGCAAAAATGCACTTTCTATGCTGTTGTCATCGCTCAAGGCAAAATTTATTGATAAGCGTGCCGACTTGACCGAAGAAGAGGAAAATTCCATTGTGCTAAAAGAAATCAAACAGACAAAAGAAATGCTGGACAGCACTCCTGCCGACAGGACGGATATTATTGATGAATGCAACTTTCGAATCAAGGTTCTTTCCGAATTTGCACCGGAGAGCATGAGCGAAGAAGACATCCGAAAGCTCATTCAAAAAGTGCTTGCAGACCTTGAGATTACCGCTCCACAGTCAAAAGACAAAGGCCGCATTATGAAGACACTCATGCCGATGGTCAAAGGAAAAGCAGATGGCGGACTTGTGAATAAACTGGTCGGTGAACTATTTCAGGCATAAGAAAATCCCCCGTAAAAACGGGGGATTTTTTTTAACCCTTTTGATAACCGATAACTCGAAGAATTCCATCGGATTCCTGTAAATAATAAGTGGACGGGATAAACTGTTTCGAATCAGACTGCATTTGATTTTTCACATAGTTTTTGATCTCGCTCATTGACATGCCGTTGCTTTCCCAACTGCCATCCGGAGCGGCCCAAACGCCATTAAATTCCCAATAACAAAGAGTGATGGCTTTTACTGCAATTGTCTTTTCTTTTTCCGGAAAATCCAATTCCTCAGTAATGATCGGGTAGTCGGTAGCAAGAGAAGCGCTTTCCCGATTTAAATAATACAGATCCAATTCCTTATCATATTGAATGGTTCGGCCATCCGTGCGCGGCAGCTCATACGTTTCACCAAATAGCACATTTGCCTCAGCTCGAACGACATCACCATAGGCGATTAGTCCAATCGGAAATCCGCTTTCTTTTTTCTTTAGAACCCAGTTTCCAATTGGGCTGTCATCTGTTAAATTTCGGTAAGCATTGCTGTATTGATCGATATGCGGGGCTTGCGATACGGCAATCTCAACCAATAACGCGGGATCTGCCTGCTGAATATCCATAAAATCTTGATCAAAAATAAGGGTATTGTGATAGTCACGGTAATGATAGATTGCATTTGCGATTTGATAATAACGTTTTTCATCTAAAAAAAACTGAGCGCCGATGGTTTCGTAATTTTTCATCTGAGCCGTTTTGTACTCAGTATTTTCCAGCGGAAGCTCAACAGAATCGGCAATCGTTTCTACCTGCATGCTGCGTTTTGATACTGACTGTGACGTGCTTTCAGGCGATGAACCGGTATCTCCGGTAAAAATCTTCGATTGTTTTTTTGTACAGCCGCTGAATGGCCAAATAACTAAAACAATACTGAACAAAACGCCTGCCTTATAAAGAATTTTACGCATAGAATGAACTCCTATATCATTGCTTTCATTAAAAATCAACCTGTATGGCGAACGTTTCCGTTAATTCTTGATTGAATGGCTTCATTATAGCATGATCATAGGATGGTATCTATAAGATATTACAGATATTTTTTATCAATTTTATGAACAACCATTAAATCCCATAAATTGTTTTAGCAAAAACGTATATACTAAACACGACGTAATGTTGTTGCGTCTAAAATTAATGATTTGAGCATTTTTATAAAATGCTACATTTGGAAAGGGGCTTCGGTCATGTTAAATAACGAAAACATTAACCGCAGTATTGAATGCAGCGTTACCAACTGTGCAAACCACGCCTGCAATGCTAACTATTGTTCTTTAAATTGTGTACGCATTGGAACTCATGAAGGCAACCCGACCGTGGATCAGTGCACCGACTGCAAATCGTTTATTATGAAACAGCAGTAAAATCCGAATCATAACAGCCCGTCTGCAAACATTGCAGACGGGCTGTTATGATTTTAACTCTTTTTATTGTTTTAACCGAAGCGTCGCCATTAATGGATAAT
>CALLQM010000430.1 GCA_938014855.1 uncultured Clostridia bacterium
TTAATCTTAAAAAGACAATCTTTAATGGCGGATACTTTGTCGCACATCTCGTTGGACTCATGATGTTGCCGGATACCGAAACCTGAATGTTGGTACCAGGATCAAAAACCTTAGCCATAGATAGTCCAAACTGGACGTCCATTAAATCTCCGGCAAAAAATAATAAATAAAAGAATACGCCAAATACATAAGACAGCAAAAATCCCGCAAACAGTTCCCGACCCATTGATATCACCAATTCAAAAGAACCGTTGATATGAATCGCCGCCTGATCAATTACAGGC
Organism: uncultured Clostridia bacterium; assembly: GCA_938014855.1. Taxonomy (GTDB): domain Bacteria; phylum Bacillota; class Clostridia; order Oscillospirales; family Ruminococcaceae; genus Anaerotruncus. The sequence goes on from CALLQM010000430.1 coordinate 285, forward strand.
GTCAGCAAGAGAGTCATCCCTAAAATAAGACCCATTCGCACCCTTGAAGTCAGATTTTTTCGGGACAAAAGCGGGTTCAGTGCAATCATTCCAACCATTCGGGTAAAGACCAATATGTATGCTGCAATATTTTCAAAAGTTAAAATCCACATAGTTTTACAAAGTCGCCATTATGGCAAATAAGCGGTTGATAAAGTCGGAAAGCATTGCGATCATCCAAGAACCAAGCCCAAGTAAAAGCAGTGCAATCAGTAAAATTTTTGGAACAAATGTAAGCGTTTGTTCGTGTATTTGCGTTGCGGCCTGAAAGATTGCAACAATCAGACCCACCACAATGCTGGCAATCAACAGCGGAGACGCAATTTTAATTGCCACCAGCATGGCTTCTTGAAATACGCGAAGTACTTCACCCTGCGTCATAATATTCTCCTTTTTCTAGCCAACCGCAAAATGATTGGCTGTACTTATCGAAATCCCTGTGCCAGCGTTCCAAGCAAAAGGTTCCATCCATCAACCAAAACAAACATCATGATCTTAAATGGGAGTGCAATCATAGACGGCGGAAGCATAACCATTCCCATTGACATCAATGTACTGGAGACCACCATATCAATTATGAGAAACGGAATAAACAACAAAAAGCCGATGGTAAAAGCGCGTGTAAGCTCGCTTGTTACAAAAGCAGGCACAATTACGCTCAAACTCAGCTTTTCAAGATTTTCCATTGTTTGCTCTTCTGACTGATCTTGCATTTGCTCCAATTTTTCATCCTCTCCAGACATGGAAAGAAACAAACCAAGGTCCTTCTCTTTGGTCTGCCGAAGCATGAACTGTTTGAGCGGAACCACAGCGGTTTCCACAGCGGTTTTTTGATCAATTAAGCCTTGCTTATAAGGCGTATATGCATCCTCATTGATCTGTTGAAGCACTGGTGACATGATAAACATGGTTAGAAACAGCGCCAAACCGATCAGCACCTGATTAGGCGGCGACTGCTGTGTTCCAAGCGCATTTCGCAGGAACGACAACACAATCACAATGCGGGTAAAACTGGTCATCAAGATTAGAATCGAAGGAGCAAGCGCCAAAACCGCCATTAAGAACAGCAATTCTAAAGGTCCAAATGAGCCGTCTCCAGCCTGACCTGAATCCAAATCAATGGTGATAGCCGGCGCGGCCTGCGCCTTTAATGAAAAGCAAAACCCAAACAGCAGAGCCGTGACAATTACCGAAATGGTAAAAATCAGCAGATACTTTTTTAATGAGCTTTTTTGAACATTAACGTTCCTCATCCGTTTGCCTCTTCTTCCTCTCTTTTTGTGCTGTACCGGATTTTTTTAACATTCCATCCAAAAGTCCCTTAAACGTGACGTCCTGTGGTTTCTCCGGCAAAGAAGGTAATTGATCCGGGTCTAAATCACACAATTTTTCAATATGGTTAGCCGTTACACCAATCAGCATGGTTTTATCGGCAACCTCAACAATAAGAATTTGGCGGTCCTGACCGACAAAAGTTCGGTCCAGTATTGCTATTCGACCGCTCCCGGAATTTTGGATACCGTAACGTTTACCAAGCAGACGAGTTGCATAATAAGCGCAAACAACTACAAGCGCAAACGAAACTAACAAAACCAAAATCCAAACAACTGCGTCCAACCATTCTTTCAATCCGGTACCCTCCCTGCCGATTACATATTATCCAAGGATTTTACTAACGGTTTGCAAAATACGATCGGGTTTAAACGGTTTCACAATGAAATCCAAAGCGCCCAAATGAATCGCATCCACAACCATGGATTCTTGTCCCATAGCAGAACACATTACAACTTTTGCATTCGGGTCTGCTGTTTTTATTGCTTGAAGGGCTTGAATACCGTCAAGGTTTGGCATCGTAATGTCCATAATAACTAAATCAGGCTTTTCATTTTGATAGGCATCAATTGCCTGCTGACCATCTCCTGCTTCAACGATGCTGGTATAGCCCGCTTTGGATAGGCAGTTTTTGATCGTCATTCTCATAAATGCAGCGTCATCAACAATCATGATTTTCTTATCCATAGAAATTCTCCTTTATATAGCAAAAGTTAATAAAATAAAACGATTATGAGTTGTTGTCTAATGCGTCCATGAGCTCTTTGGCGCCGACAATTTCTGTGATTCTGACACCAAAGTTATCATCAATCACTACCACATCTCCGCGCGCAATCAATTGTCCATTTACAACAACATCTACTGGCGCACCTGCTTGTTTTTCCAGCTCTATGACAGTTCCCTGCGTAAACTCAATAATATCGCGAATTTTACGTTTTGTCTTACCAATTTCAACAGACACGCTCAACGGAACATTCATCATCAGCCCCATATTGGCTTTTTTTAATGGCGAGGCATTCGGGGCAGGCTGATTTGTAAAATTCGGAAACTGTGCAGATTGAACATGAACATCCTTTGACTGTTTAATTACATTGCTTTGTTCTTCAGCCTGCTGTCCGTTCGGATAACCCTGCGGCATCATCGGCGGATATCCATAAGCATAAGGCGGATATTGCATCGGCTGTCCCATCATCATACCCTGCTGTTGTTGCTGCCACTCAGGTGACATATAAGGCGACATCTGCGGCTGCTGCGGCTGCTGCGCCATTTGTGGCTGCTGCGGCATTTGTGGCTGCTGAGCCATTTGCGGCTGCTGAGCCATTTGCGGCTGCTGCGGCTGCTGCGGCTGCTGCGGCTGCTGCGGCTGCTGCATCTGTGAGGTCTCATGCTGCTGCATCTTTGCTTCATCCAAGGGTTCCTGCTGTTGAACAGGCATTTGCTCTTCCTCAACATCTCCCATTACTTGATTAACAATCATTTTAACAAGATCAATCGACATGATGCTGACAAAATTACTGTTCATTACCCCTTTGATATCTAAGTTGAATGAAACCGACACAATCTTTTCATCCAGCGGAATATTGAGATCCAGCTTGTTTTCCGCATCCGTAACAGATGCGGTTGGCGTAGAAATATTAATGGTCTTGCCGAGAAACTCAGAAAGAGCGGTCGCAGAAGCTCCCATCATTTGATTCATAACTTCACATGCCGCACTCATACTCAGTTCATCAAAAGCAAAATCTTCATTTGAATCTTCATTCCCCATCAAGAGATTCAAAATAACTTGCATGTCTTGCTGGCGGAACATCATGACATTGGAGCCTGTGATACCTTCAATATATTCGATTTTTACTAAAAGTGCCGGTTCCAAAGCTCTGTAATCAACTTTACCAAATTCTTGGACCTGTACATTCGGCGTTGTAATGATTACTTGTTTGTCCAGCATGGTCGAAATAGCAGTTGCCGCGGAACCCATACTGATATTGAGAATCTCCCCAATTGCATCGATCTCATCGTTTGAAAGGGTCACCGCAGGATCCATTACCTGCTGCTCATTATTCATCCCCATAATCTCTCCTCCAGATCAACTGATCAACTCATTGAGCTTGACCGCTTTCTTCATTTTTACTTCCCCGAGCTTAGCGTTATACCAGGGAACATCATCAATTACGATATTGATATCGCTATTGATGCTTTTATTTAAAGGAATTACATCAGCCAACTGCAAATTCATAACATCACTCAAATTTAGCTGGAACTGATCTAAAACCGCTTTGATTTCCAAATCGGAATCTGTTAGTCGGTCAAAAATCATTTCGCGTTTTGCCTGCTCTTGTTCCGGATCCTGTCGTTTAAATGTGCGTGCATATTTAATGTTGAAGTTTCCGATCATTTCCTCTAAATTGGCGGCAGGAATGCAAATGCTCAATCCGCCATTGAGATTTTTAATTTTCATATTCAGCGCAACGATTACAACGATATCATCCGGCGCCAACGCCTGCAATAAACGTGAATTTGTCTCAATACTGTTTAAGCTTGTTTCAACATCAATATAACTGCACCAAGCTTCCTGAAGATGGTGACAAATCTTCCCAAATACATTTTTTAAAATCTCAATTTCGATGTCTGTATAATCTCGATTTAAATTATACCCTTCACCGGAACCACCCAAAAGCCTGTCAATCATAAAAAATCCGATCGTTGTGGACATATCCATAATCAACGTTGCTTCATTATACTGTTTATTTTCGGGTTTTAAATTGATCATTCCAATCAACGCATTATCCGGTAACGCATTGTTATATTCATAAAAACGCTGTTCTTCAATCTGCAGAACACTGACTTCACAAAACATGCGAAGAAGCCCCGAAAAGTAGGAAGACAACAGTCTTGAAAAGTTTTCATGCAAGCCATCCATTGTTTTTAATTGTTCTTTTGTGAACTTTTTGGGTGACTTAAAGTCATAGTCCTTAATTTGCTTTTCATTTTCAAGTTCTATCGTCTCATCACCGGAGCTAATACGCTTTAAAAGCGCATCAATTTGTCCTTGTGATAGTTTTTCTGCCATATTTCATTGTTCACCCCTTTTTTGCCGCTGGAATTGTGGCAGATGCCTTTTATGTCTCTTCAAAAGGCAAAACTACCTCATAGTCATCCTCTGCTGAATCAACTGGTTCCAATGCATCATATGGTCCAGCCGGTTCAGATGACTCTTGCGGTACCGGCTGTGCCGGCTGAGCTTGAGTGTTTTCTGCTTGTGATTCCACGGTCTGCTGACCGGAATCACTGGATTGTTCCTGCGGCTGTTCATCCTTTGGGACCAGTATATCTTTGCTGCTGCCAACCTTTGGATATTCATTGTCATCAAACGTCCCGGCCAGCAGTGTTCTAAGGATTTCTTCATCTGTCAATGTGCTTTCCGTGCTTATAATCATCATATCAACACGGCGGTTTTTCTTTCGACCCTCCGCTGTATCATTTGAGGCAGTCGGAAAATTCTTTCCGTAACCGATCGGCAACAATTTTCTGGGAGGAATGTCCTTTTGATCCTCAAAAAAAATCGCCACACTGGATGCACGTTCACTCGACAATCTCCAGTCCGAAATGCGATAGTTCTCAACATTCGGAACTGCGGCTGTATGACCATTAATGTTGATAGTCATGATTTGTTCATCTACATTCTTTAGACAATTGCCTAAAAAGTCCAGGATCTCATTGCCCGTTTGTTTTAATTCAAAACTATCAGGGTTAAAAAAGATACTGTCTTCAAAGCGGATAAAGACGGATCCATTGCCTTTTTTCACTTCCACGGAACCTTCCATCCCGTTTTGTTTGATGTAAGCTTTCAAGTATTGATAAAGTTCATCAAAATCTTTTGGCAAATCTTTTTGCAGGTCTAGGTTTTCGCCATCACCCGGTGGTGGTTGGTCCCCTTGATTTGTCCCCATTTGATCTCCTTGGCCCTCTGGCGTTATAACAATTTGCTGAGTTTCCGCATTTGCATTCGAAAACGCTTTCACCAAGATATCAAATTTTTCTTTATCAACACTGGACATACTAAACAACATGACAAAGAATGTCAGCAGAAGAGTTACCATATCGCCATATGTATCCATCCAGTTTCCACACGGTTCATCCTCAATTTTTTTACGCGCCATTCCTCGTCACCTTCTTTATTACTTTTTTTTCTTGCGCGATCTTTTGCTGGCTTTTGCATCGGAAGCGTCATTTCTAAGTTTTCCAGGGAGCAGCTGCGTCAGTTTCTCTTCAATAAATTTCGGGTTATCGCCAGCTTGTATAGCTTGAACACCCTCACTGACAATCATTTTACATAAATACTCTTCGTCATGACGTACTTTCAGCTTGTTAGAAATCGGAGCAAATACCAAGTTTGACAGCAGGCTTCCGTAAAACGTTGTAACCAATGCAACCGACATTGCCGGCGCAATCGCATCTGCATCTGTTAGATTTTGCAAAAGATTGATTAGACCGATCAAGGTACCAATCATACCAAAGGCCGGCGCATACGCGGAACCTCTTGCATAAAAAGCTCTGTCCTGCGCATGCCGCTCCTCCATATAATCAAGCTCTGTCTCAAGCAGCGTTTTGACTTTTTCTGCTTCCACCGAGTCGATGACAAGCATCAAACTATTTTTTAAAAATGCATCCTGTGTATCACTCAGCTTATCTTCCAAAGCCAGCAAACCATTGATCCTTGCTTCTTTGGCAAATTCTACAATTTGAGAGATATACTCCTGCGGATTGTAATGCGTAGGAAACACAATGATTTTTAAATGTTTCATTATTTTTTTAAAATATTTAATTGGATACGAAACCATTAATGCTGCAAATGTTCCGCCTATTACGATAATCATACTTGGAACATTGATAAAATTATTTAGACTAATCCAATTTAGTCCAAATTCGATTCCTTTTTCAGCATCCGGCATTTGAACCACAATACTCATAACTACCAGAGCTGCCCCTGACAGCCATCCTAAAACTGACATAAGGTCCATGCTTTTTTCACCCTCTGTTTTACGGACTCATCCGTTTAATCATTATTATTAAAGTTCAGCAAATCGCGATAAATCTCACGCTTATACTCAATTGATTTTTCAATAACCTGCTGCATTGTTTCCTGCACAATGTAAATGCGTCCATCCGTTAGGTGAATCGTCGTATCCGGATTGGCATAAATGGTTTCAATCAGCTCACAGTTTAAAACGAATTCCGCTCCATTTAATTTGGATAATACAATCATAGCTGCCTCCATTATACATCCTTATTTTCTGCCATAGGCAATCAGGAACCGCGGTTCCTGATTGCCTATGGCAGCGACTCTCTCCAGTCGCCGCCCAGGAATGTTCGGACTCGATTAACGCTTGAGCTCACTCAGGTCTTCCAGCATCGTA
>CALLQM010000431.1 GCA_938014855.1 uncultured Clostridia bacterium
GTAAGCACACTGTTTTCATTTCCAAAAATCGCTTTCGTAATGCGCACCATCGCCATACCAATTCCATAATAAGTGGATTTTTTTGCATCAATGATTTTTTGCGCGGCATTTTTTACTTCATGGCTGATGCGAATCATGCCCTCGCAGTTTTGGTTTCTACCGCTTTCTTTACAGATTTGCAGCACTGGTTTTGTTGCAATCAAAGCTTGTGACCACGGTACAAATTCACTATCTCCATGTTCGCCCATTACATATGCATGTACATTTCTTGGGTCAACCTCAAAATATTCGCCAAGCATATAACGCAGGCGCGCGGTATCCAGTGTTGTTCCGGTTCCAATCACATGCTTTCTGTTAAATCCAGACAGATGGTGGGTAATATGAGCCATAATGTCAACCGGATTGGTAGCAATTAAAAAAATACCCTGAAAACCCGACGAGACCACCGGATCAATAATGGAACGAAAAACTTGTGTATTTCTCTGCAAAAGATCCAATCGTGATTCCCCCGGCTTTTGTGAAACGCCGGCCGCAATTGCTACAATATCAGCATCTGAGCAATCCTGATAGGAACCTGCCGAAATTTTCATATGTGAGCCGGAAAACGCCAGCCCATGGTTGAGATCCATTGCTTCACCCATAGCTTTTTTCTGGTCTATATCGATCAGCACAAGTTCATCACATGCATTCTGATTGAGCATTGCATATGCATAACTCATACCCACAAATCCGGTTCCCACTAACGCAACTTTACGATTATCGTTTTTCATAAAAACACTCCTATAAAATCCACTTAAAACCAGTGTTCTACGATTTCAGTAAAATTATGCTCCCATACACTTTTCTTTATGAAATAAAGGCAAGAGACCCCTTTGTTTCAATGGACTCTTGCCTTATCTTCTTTAGAAGTCTGCTTTCCACAAACCATGCAGATTGCAGTATTCGTAAACCGTCCCAGATGCAATTTCGTCAAACTCTGCTTTTGGTTCTGCTCCCGGCTCCAAGAATTTAAATTCTACCTTATCACCGGAAAACAGTGCGATCCATTCAATATGGTGTTCCGGCTGCATCGGATGCAGTGTTGATCCAACTGCAACTTTGATCTTTCCATTTTCCTTTGTTACAACCGGCACATGCTTTTCTTGTGCAGCATCCGTCGTATTTGCTTCCAACTTGATCATATTCTGTCCGCAGCAGGAAAGTGTGCCTCCTCCGTTATGAATAAGAGCAACCATATTTTTACAAACATTGCAGCGATAAAATTCAACTTTAGCCATTTTAACAACCTCTTTCCTTTTTAATAAATTCAGCGTTGACAAAATACCTAATATATAATATTCATTATAGGATAAAAATGTATAATTTGCAAGATATTTTGTATTAACTGGATTTGTTATTTATAGTATACCTGTTTTGTATACTTATTTCAATCCTTATTAGTAACAATTATTATTATTAAATATTGTTACTTTTATCTATATTTTATAATTCCAATAAAATTAAGCATACTTTATGTTGGTTGGCTTTCTGCAAAATAAAAATATAAATTTTGAAAATCCTCTTGACAGCTGTTAATGCTTTCGGTATAATAGTGTCAATTTAATCAGGCAAACCATTGAATAAGAAAAGTAGGTGCGAGTTTCCTTTCGCAGAGAGCCGTCGGTTGGTGTAAGGCGGTAGAGGAATGTGCAGTGAATGGACTTATGAGGGTAGGACGAACGACTTTGTCAAGTAGTGCCTAACGGGATCTCCACCCGTTATCAAGGGAGCGTATATGGTTGTATACGATTTGAGTGGGCGCAATTTGCGTCAATTTGGGTGGTACCGCAGAAGCCAACAGCTTTTGTCCCAGCGTTGCTGGGGCAAGGGCTGTTTTTTTATTTCGGTATGTCTGAAAATTTATTGAAAAGAGGTTGGCAACATGAAAAAAATTCCACACAGAATCTACCTGAGCGAAGATCAAATTCCTAAACAATGGTATAACCTTCGTGCAGATATGAAAGAACTGCCTGATCCACTCATCAATCCCGCCACTATGAAACCTGTAACGGAAGAAGACCTATACCCTGTTTTTTGCAAAAAATTGGCGCATCAAGAATTGGACAATACAACTCGGTACATTGATATTCCCCAAGAAATTCAAGATTTTTATAAAATGTACCGCCCTTCCCCGCTGATTCGAGCCTACAATCTTGAAAAGGCTTTGGATACCCCTGCAAAGATCTATTACAAATTTGAAGGCAACAATACGTCCGGCTCTCATAAATTAAATTCTGCCGCGGCACAGGCCTATTATGCAAAAGAACAAGGTTTGCAATCCTTAACTACAGAAACCGGAGCCGGGCAATGGGGCACCGCGCTCTCTGAGGCTTGCTCTTATTTTCAACTGCCGCTTACCGTTTACATGGTAAAAGTTTCTTATGAACAAAAACCATTTCGTAAATCTGTCATGCATACATTTGATGCAAAAGTGATTCCAAGTCCGTCCAACACGACTGAAGTTGGAAAGAAAATTCTTGCAGAAAATCCAAATACAACCGGAAGTTTGGGATGTGCCATTTCAGAAGCGGTTGAAAAAGCAGTTTCGACTCCTGGCTGCAGATATGTGCTAGGGTCGGTGTTAAACCAAGTATTGCTGCATCAATCCATAATTGGGCTTGAATCCAAAACCGCAATGGAAATGATCGACGAATATCCGGATATTGTGATTGGGTGCGCAGGCGGTGGTTCCAACTTGGGCGGTCTCATTGCACCTTTTATGCAGGACAAATTATTAGGCAAAGCCAACCCGCGTATCGTTGCGGTTGAGCCTGCATCCTGCCCATCCCTTACAAGAGGAAAATATGCTTACGATTTTTGCGATACAGGAAAAATTACACCAATGGCAAAAATGTATACTCTAGGTTCCGGTTTTATTCCCTCAGCAAATCATGCAGGAGGTCTGCGTTATCACGGCATGTCGCCCATTCTTTCCAAGCTGTATCATGATGGCTATATGGAAGCGACTTCAGTAGAACAATCAAAAATATTTGAAGCCGCTATCTTTTTTGCGAAACACGAAACCATTCTTCCTGCTCCCGAATCTGCTCATGCGATTCGCAGTGCAATCGACGAAGCAATAAAATGTAAGGAATCCGGAGAAGCAAAAACTATTTTATTTGGACTTACCGGAACAGGTTATTTTGATATGACTGCTTATTCCGCTTATTTGGAAAACAAAATGACGGATTATATTCCAACAGATGAGGATTTAAAATCCGGTTTTGAATCACTTCCAAAAATTTATTAAAAATTTTTTTAATAAATTTGTGATCACCACATATAGTAATAGCGATGTTATTGACAAGAGAAATTCTGAAGTTGGAACACATCATGCATTACAGACTTGCTAAACATGATTTATTTGTGTATAACATTCTCTTGTGTGATGATTATTGTTTCATTTCGGATGACTCTCAAAACAATAATGTCTTTAAAAAACACCACTGAATCCTTTTCGGTGGTGTTTTATTGCAGAAAAAAACTCCTTTTAAAAAGGAGTTTTTTCTATCTAATTTGCATTTTTAAGCCGTAAACGTAGCTTATCCGCAATCATTGCTACGAATTCACTGTTTGTTGGCTTACCTCTCCCAT
>CALLQM010000432.1 GCA_938014855.1 uncultured Clostridia bacterium
AATGGAATTTAAAGACTGGTCAGTTGATAAAACGTATACAAACCGATTCTAAAACAGCGTTTCAATTTGATCAGAAAAATCTAGTGGTACTTGGCAGCAATCAAATAAATTATTACAATTTGGATTTGAATATGGAGCAATCAGTTGTAATAGATCCTCATATTATGAAAGTAAGCAGAATACAGCCACAGCTATCCTTGGATGCACAGAAAATTTTATTTATAAAAGGCGATTGTCCGGCAATTTACACACCAAAGAGTAATCAGATTAAAGTATTGGATGATTTAAAACCTGCGAATAATTTTTCATATTCTGCGTTTTCAGCAACGCATCTTAAAGATTCCTATTTTCTAATTACTTCAAAAAATGATGCATATTACTATTTTACATATCATTTAAACGATCAAAAAGTTAAAAATATTTATTTTCAAAACCTAAATGATAATAACAAAAACATGATTTACTGCAATCTTTATAATGGTAATATTTATATAGAAAAAAATAGAAGCACTAATTTTTCATGTGACACTGAAAACGGAATTATAATGAATGGAGTAGACCCTATTACAGATCATTATCTTAGAATTATGGATTTGAATAAGCAAAAAATTTATATAACCAATGTACCTTTAAAGCAAATAAAAGAGATTGAAGTAATAGCGGTTAATTCTAACGGCTCCACTTTAGCCGGTATAATTGCCGATCAAGATAGCAAAAACTATATCATTATTTTTTGCCCACAAAAAAGTACCAGTGAAGATTGATCTTCACTGGTATATGGAATGGAGTTACTTATTTTTTATTTATAATACCGAATACTTGTAATATCACTATAAGCAGAACGATCTAAGGTACCATCAGATCGAGCAGGGTCGTGCACGCTAAAATCGGATTTTTGAGGATTATCAGGATCGCCTTCAAATTTGTAAACAACTACAAAGTGTCCGCCAACCCCTACAATGGCAGGGTAATTAGAAAGTGTGGAAGCTAGATTGGAAAGGGTTGCGGAAACAGTTTTTAGAGTTTTTCCGTAATTAGATCCAATTCCCGACCAATCACAAATGGAACTTGTAAATCCATCATTGTAAATTGTTTTAGGTGATTTTTTAATGCACATACCTACACAAGTCATAGAACAACCAACAGTTCCAATCGTTCCACCATCCGTAAATGCTAAATTTTTCCAATTTTTGTTATCTTGCCTATAAGCGGTACATTTTGAACTCTGATTTCTTATCACAGTTGCCATAATTAATATCTCCTTTTAATTTTATTTAAAAGCAATTGTCATTTCAGCCCTCTGCAGCGAACCGTTGTGATTTTTGCTTCTAATTACTATAAAGAGAAAAGAACCGGATTTGTAAACTCAATTTAATTTTTTATCCAATATATTTTTGATTTCATTCATTTCCCGGAGTAATTTTGACAAGTTTTCGATTATATTCTGATATTTTTTGTCTCGTTCATCTTGACGTGTATCTCGCTTTTCTTGATTTTTAATGATATAGAAGATTAGAACAAGACTTAAGACGGCCCAAACGCCTTCCGGCGCAAAATAATCTATAAAATCATTGATATTCATTTTGAAACCTCCATTCTTAAATGTTGCAGTAAGTTATTCAGACCAAGCTTCGCGCAGTTTTTTGAGCGCTTTGTTTTTGGTCTGATTGACGGATTGGCGGGATATTCCTAAAGCATGTCCGGTTTCACTTACCGATTTATCTAAATAATATAGAAACAGGATAATCTTGTATTGCTGGTCTGTAAGGATTGATTTTAGTTTCCGCCAATTGATTTCTTCGTAATGATCATAGGTAAAGCATAATCTATTTAATAAATATTCATCATCAGTCGTTAGACTGCTAATGGGATAATAATGATTTCTATAGTTGTAATCGTTTTTTGCATGCTTTATATAGGAGTTATAAACAGCCTTTTTTATGTATCCTAAAACACATTGATCTTTTTTCGGGTAAAAATAATCCGTATTAAAGTTCCGAATTAAATGAATAAAATCAAGCTGCATATCGGACAGAGCATCATCATAGCCGAGTTTGTACGCGTACTTTTGATTGAGAGGTAAAAAGTCTTGAATGATTTTTAAAAAGTATTGTTTATTGGTTTGTGCTTCATTAATTTTTTTTAATGAGTCCCGGAGGTTGACTCATAAAACTCACCTGCCTTCATAGGTTATAAAGACGAATGAGCTGAAAATGTAAACTTTTGTATCAGAATTAAATGATGCAATAAAAATACCCACACGTCTAAACCATTTATAATTAAGGCGAACAGTTCGCATTTTAAAGAAGCATAGTCTGCTTTTATTATATGATATAATTTTAACAATTGTAATTATTATACAATATAGATACTTATCGTAATAGTTATATTATACAATATAACTATAAACAATTGCTAAATAGAATAAAAACATTCCATTATGCAAAATGGTTTAAAAATATTTTGTATGATGTAACATTCATATAAAAGGAACATAATCAAAAACCCCGCCTACATAAATGTAGGTGAGGTTTTGTAAAGATGCGAAAAAAAAAGCCGCCCCAATAGGGCGGCTATTAAACTTATCGATCCCATTTATCGCAAAGGGAATTGATCTGATCGGCAAATTTTGCTAGGTCTTTATTGGCTCCGTGCTGATTATGTTCAATCACAGAAAGCAGGCGCTGTCCTGCGGCAAGCAGACGCGCAAACACACCGGAAACCTTGACGGCAGGTTTTTTCACGACACGTTTGACGCCTTTTTCGAGCATTGTATTTGAAATGAGGTCATAGCGTTCCTGATAATCCGGCGCGTTGGCGGGGATTTTATATCGTTCCGTCACCAAAGCTGCAAACGCATCAGCTCCGGAGGATTCTCCATGCACGACAAAGACGCGCATTGGTTGATTAGTGAAGGCATCCAGCCAGCGCAGAAGTCCATCTTGATCTGCGTGTCCGCTGACGCCCTGCAGGGATACAATATCTGCTTTAACGTCGATGACTTCGCCAAACAGTTTGACAGTTTTTGCTCCGTCCAGCAGAGCGCGTCCAGTGGTCCCTTCCGCCTGATAGCCGACAAAGACGACCGTGGATTCTTCCCGCCACAAATTATGTTTCAAATGATGCTTAATGCGTCCGGCTTCGCACATACCGGATGCTGAAATAATCACTTTTGGAGTATCGGTAAAGTTGATTGCCTTGGAGTCGTCGCTGGTAACCGAGCGATGAAGATCGGGGAACGAAATAGGGTTAATGCCTTTTTGGACAAGCTCCATGGCTTCTTCATCAAAACATTCCATTTTATTTTCATTAAAAATTGTGGTGGCCTCGATGGCAAGCGGACTGTCGACATAAACCGGAAAATGGTCATGCCCTTTGATCAATCCGCGCGCTTTGATTTCTCGCAGGAAATACAGCATTTCCTGTGTGCGCCCGACGGCAAAGGATGGAATGACGACGTTGCCGCCTTGGTCAAAGGTTCGCTGGATGATGTTTGCCAAAGAGGTGTAGTAATCGGGCGGACGCTGATGGAATCGGCCGCTGTATGTGGATTCCATTACAATGTAGTCCGCTTCGCTGATGTAAGATGGGTCTTTAATCAGCGGCTGATCCAGATTTCCGATGTCGCCGGAAAATACAATTTTGCGCGTGACTCCGTTTTCCTCTGCCCATACTTCAATGCTTGCAGAGCCAAGCAGATGCCCGACATCTACAAACCGAACACGGATACCTTCGCAGATTTTAATGATATCATTGTAGTGGCACGGGGCAAGCTGGCCGATGACTTTGTCGGCGTCCGCCATGGTGTAAAGCGGTTCGACTTCTTCTCGCCCTGCACGTTTTCCTTTGCGGTTGCGCCATTCGGCTTCAAATTCCTGAATGTGCGCGCTGTCACGCAGCATAATGGAACAAAGGTCGCAGGTTGCATCGGTTGCATAGACTGATCCCCGAAATCCCAACTTTGAAAGCAATGGAAGCCGTCCGGAGTGGTCAATGTGGGCATGGGTGAGCAGGACAAAATCAACGTTTCCCGGCGCAATCGGCAGATCTTGATGCTCATATTCGTCGGGACCCTGCTGCATGCCGCAGTCGATCAGAATTTTTTTTCCGCAGGCTTCCAAGTAATGGCAGCTTCCGGTAACCTCATGGGTTGCACCTAAAAAAGATAGCTCCATAATGTGTCTCCAATCGTTTTTTCTTATTATTCTATCACAATATACAAAAAATGACAATCACAAATCCGTTTCATTGTGTATAAATGATGGCTTCAATTTTGAATAGATTTACGAATAGATTCGTGAATAGAGTTTCGAATAGCAGTTAAATTCAAATAGAAAGTCTATAACATCCCCTACATTTCGTTAAACTTTTATTTAATGTAATAATTATTTTCGCTCAAAAACAAGAGTTCACCCATTCCTGATGCTCCAAATACCATTGGACGGTGGATTGAATCCCATCTGAAAATGCGATGGATGGACTCCATTGCAGTTGTGTGTGCATTTTGGAAACAGCAAGCGCATACCGCAGGTCATGGCCGGGACGATCAGCTACAAATGTAATAAGTTGTTCCGATTTGTTTAGAATCTGCAAAATTTGATGCACTACTTGTAAATTGCTCAGCTCCTGACAGCCGCCGATATGGTACAGTTCCCCTGCTTTTCCATGATGCAGAATGTGGTCGATGGCTATGCAGTGGTCCTGCACATGCACCCAATCCCGCATATTTTGACCGGTTCCGTAAATTGGGATAGGTTGATTCAAAAGCGCACATTGAATGACCTTTGGAATCAGCTTTTCCGGATGCTGATAAGGTCCGTAATTGTTGGTGCACCGTGAAATGGTAACCGGAAGTCCGTAGGTACGAAAATAGGAGCATACAAGCAGATCTGCGGAGGCTTTGGACGCAGAATATGGACTGGATGGACGCAGTGATGAGGATTCGTAAAAGAGCAGATCGGGACGATCCAGCGGCAGATCACCGTAGACTTCATCGGTCGAAATTTGATGAAACCGCGTCACTTTGTATTTTAAACAGGTGTCAAGCAAAACACCTGTACCCATCACATTTGTGTGCAAAAATAGCTGTGGATGCTTAATCGAGCGGTCAACATGGCTTTCTGCCGCAAAATTTACGACGATATCCGGGCGATGTCTGCGAAAAACCGCATCCACTGTTTGTGTATCTGCAATATCTCCTTTTATAAAGGTAAAGTTGGGATTACTTTTTGCATTTGCCAACGTGTTGGGATTTCCGGCATAGGTCAGTGCATCCAAACAGATAACGCGATTGTTTGGATACTGTTTGAGCAGATAATGGACAAAGTTTCCGCCGATGAATCCTGCGCCTCCTGTTACAAGAACGACCATTGCTGTGCTCCCCTTTCCATCGTTTCTAGTTTCATCTTAGCGATGCAGGACTGCTTTGTCAATTTCAAGATGGTAGCGTTCACACAATTGTGCTATACTATTATGCGGACAATAAATGAAACGAAAAAAGGATGGATGTTGGATGTGGCAGGGCGCGGTATTTTTTGATTATGACGGCACGTTGATGGATCGGGATCAGGGAGTGTCAGCCCCAACCGCCAAATCAAGGGATGCAATCCGGCAGCTCAAGCAAAACGGCTATTTGGCAGTTCTCTGCACCGGACGTTCACTTGCTTATATTCCGCAGGATGCAAAAAATCTTGAATTTGACGGATATATCACGACCAATGGTGCCTATGGGCAGATGAATGGAGCGGAGCTGTTTAATCAGCCGTTGGAAGAAGAACTGGTGCAGTCTTTTCAAAACGCATGCGAACAGCTTCGCATTTCTTATACACTGGAAGGACAGAAGGAATGCTTTTATCGGGCATTTAGTCCGTTATATGACGGCTGGCTGAAACGATTCCATATAAGCACGGAAAGCTTGCTGCCGATGGAACAGCGAAAGCATACCGCGATCAATAAAATGATGATTGTGTATGATGAGGAAGAACAGCGGAATCAGCTGTTGAAAGCGTTCGGAAATCGGCTGGTATTTGACCAGCACATTCAGTATACCAGCTGTGACGTATCCCGCAGAGGAACCAATAAAGGAACCGGCGTCGAGCAGTTTTTGGCACATATAAATCTTTCGCCAAAGCAGGCGTATGCAATCGGCGACAGCGACAACGATTTGGAAATGATTCGGATTGCGGGCACTGGAATCGCAATGGAAAAGCACTCGGAGCGCTTGGGACAATCCGCCGATTACATAACCGACAGCGTTGCAAACGACGGCGTGGCAAAAGCACTGGCGCATTTTCGCTTGGTGCGTCAGCCTTTTTTGCGATAAGGGGAAAATCCATTTCCAAACACTTGATGCGCTTCCGACGCAATCAAAAATGCATTGGGATCGATGGCTTGTACGATTCGATAAAGCGTTGAGGACTCGTTGCGTTTGACCGTACATAAGATGACCTGCTTGGGTGTTCCGCCATACGCGCCCTGCCCGTTTAAATAGGTTACGCCGCGCTGTAATTTCTTTTGGATTTCGTTTGCGATTTGCTGCGAATGATCGGAGATAATATAGATCATGGTGGCATAATCAAATCCATTCATAATCATATCAATGATAAGAGCACTGACATAAAGAGAGATTGCGGCATACAGTGCACGGTTGATGTCCTGAAAAACGGTTGCGGAAATCGCAATGATGACACAGTCGACAAGCAGAATGATTTTACCCAGCTGAATATGCGGATAATGCAGGCGCACAAGCTGGCTGATGACATCGCTTCCGCCGGTAGTCGCACCTCCGGCAAAGACCATTCCTAACCCTGCACCCATCAAAACACCGCCATAAATGGAGGCTAACAGGAGATCTTGTGTAAAGGCAGGCAAAAACGCCAGCAGGTCAATCAAAACAGAGGACAAAATGGTTGCATAGGCGGTGTAAAGGATAAACTGTTTCCCAAGTTTTAGAAACGCCATAATGAGCAGAGGGATGTTGAGCGTGAGGACGACTGCTCCGATGGGCAGACCGGTGAGGTATTTGACCACCATCGCCAAACCCGAAAGTCCTCCCGGCGCAATCTGCGAGGGATCCAAAAACAGGTCTAAGGAAAGCGCGAATAAAAGGCATCCAATTGTGACGATGCTAAAATTGAATAATTTCTTTTTGGAATTAAAAAACAGTTGCACAAAGAATCCCCCTTTATCCATTGTGCCTAATAAAAGCCCTCCAAAACCTGTCAGATTTTGGAGGGCTTTTCGAGCAAAAACCGCTTTTTTACATTTTAATTAATCCGAATGTATCCAGCACGGAGCTGATCAGAATGATGACCAAGCAGACCGGAGCGAGATATTGAATACAGAATTTATAGGCGTTTTCACGTTTAAATTTGGACGAGAGCCTGATTTCTTCTGTAATTTTTGAAAAACCAACTACTTTTACAATAAATAGGCAGGTGAAGAATCCGGCAACCGGCATCATGATTTTGTTGCTGATGAAGTCGCAGAAATCGAAAATCGACATGCCAAGCGGCTGAATGAAATCCCATACACCAAAGCCGAGTGAGCAGGGAATACCGACAATCAAGATTTCCAAACCAATAAAGATGCCGCTCTTTTTACGGTTCCATCCGGTCTGATCCTGAATGGTCGATACGCACGTTTCCATGAGCGAAATCGAGGAGGTCAGCGCGGCAAACAGCACCAGCAGGAAGAAGACAACGCCAATGAGGTTTGCCATGCCCATGCTTTCAAATACTTTCGGGATGGTAATGAACATGAGCGAAGGTCCAGCCTGTAATTTGGACTGGTCACCGCCCGAAAATGCAAACACCGCAGGGATAATCATAAGTCCAGCCAAAACCGCAATTCCGGTATCGAACAGTTCGATTTGTCCGGTCGCCACTTCCATATTGACATCTTTTTTCATATAAGAACCGTAGGTAAACAGAATTCCCATCGCGATGGACAGCGAATAGAACAGCTGCCCCATTGCGGCAACGACCGTCATGTAGGAGAATTTAGAAAAATCCGGGATCAGATAGTAATAAACCCCTTCCAATGCTCCGGGACGGGTAACGGAATAAGCGGCGATAATGACTGCCAAAACAATTAAAATCGGCATCATGAACTTACTTGCTTTTTCAATTCCCTTTTCTACACCGGTCAAAACAACAATAAATGTGGCAAATACAAAGAGAAGAAACCACAAAACCGGTTCAGCGGGACTGCTGATAAACTTCGCAAAGTAATCATCCGCAGTCAAAGCAGTCGAATTTTGTTTTAAATATTCAATTAAATATTTTACAACCCAGCCGCCGACGACACTATAATATGGTACAATAATCATGGGCACGATGGCGTTGATCCATCCGCCAAGACGGAAACGGTTTTTGCCGAATGCCTCAAATGCACCGATCGGACTTTTGCGAGTCATTCGACCAAGCGCAGTTTCTGACAAAATAAGTGCAAACCCGAACGTGACCGCTAATATGACATAGACGAGAAGAAAGATTCCACCGCCGTATTTTGCCGCAAGATATGGAAAGCGCCAAAGGTTCCCTAACCCAACTGCGGAACCTGCAACAGCAAGCACATATCCGATTCTGCCGGAAAAGCTGCTGCGGGCATTTGTTTTCTCCATGAAACACAACCCCTAAATTATATTTTGCTATTCAAACGATAAACCATATTATATGACATAAATTAGAATATGTCAATTGATTGTTCATAATTATGCTTGACACACAAAATTTTATATTTTATAATCACAACAATTGTGGATTTTATATGGTAAAAAGTGAAAGGGCGTGCATCTATGAATATTTCGTTAGACCAGTATGACAGAGCAATCTTAAAAGCGCTTCAGCGTGACGCTTCCGTATCCAATCTTGAGCTTTCCAAAAAAATCGGACTCTCCCCTTCTGCCTGTCTGACACGCACCAAAAATCTGCGCGAACAGGGCATTATTAAGCAATTTACGACAATTGTCGATGAACAAAAATTAGGAATGGATACCATGGTTTTTGCGCTTTTGGATCTCACTCCTCTCAATCGTGATACCATCCAGAGCTTTTTGGGGGTGATTACAAAATACCCGCAAATCCAAGAATGTTACACCATTACAGGGCCGCATGACTATCTGCTCAAGATTGTTGCAAAGGATGTCAAAACCTATTACAGTTTCATTATCGATACGCTGATGAGTCATCCAGCGGTTAGCAATGTGCAGACCTGTGTGGTCGTTGGCATTGAAAAACGTACAACCTCTGTGCCAATTGACTTATAAAGAGCGAAAATTGCTTGCATTTGACGGAAAAAAGTGATAACATTTAAACAAAGTAAATAGGTTAGGGGCATCAGCGATTTGGGAAGTCGGGTGAAATTCCTGCACAGTCGCCGCTGCTGTAATGACGTGAAGAAGGTCTGCGATCAGCCACTGGAAGTATCTGGGAAGGCCGCAGTTCGGAGCGTCTGAGTCAGAAGACCGGCTTTTGCCCCTGTGTAAGAACTTTCGGTGAAAAAGCTGCTTGCCATAAAAAAAACAATCCATTCAGCGATTCCTATTGGCTGGACAGATTGTGCATTGTGGTATCCTGCTTTCGTGGAAAGCGGGATTTTTTTATTGTCTTAAAGGCAGGAGCAAACAATGGAACAACAAACATGGAACATTCTCGCCCGAAAGAAAAGAACGTATTTGTTAATCGGGCTGATACTTGCCGCGGTGATTTTTGCGGCGGCTCTTTTTCTGCTTGGCGTCGGCGCGATGCAGTTGGATGCACAGAAAATCATGGGCATCCTTTGGGCTAAGATCACACAAAACAGTGCACTGCTAGATGGCTTTCGTCCCAACGAAGTTGCAATTGTATGGGACATCCGCCTTCCACGTATTCTTTGCGCGCTGTTTGTCGGAATGGGACTGGCAGTCGGCGGAACGATTTTTCAGTCTCTGCTTTGCAATCCCCTTGCCGACCCTTATACGCTGGGGGTTTCGACTGGTGCGGCGTTCGGCGCATCGCTGGCCATCTATTTGGGTATGGCCTACGGTCTGCTCATTCCGATCACACCGGCGGCATTTGTGCTGGCTTTGCTGACATTGGCGATCGTAATTGTAATCGCTCAAAAGGGCGGCGGCATGCTTTCTTCCAGCTTGATTATTTCGGGAATTATCGTTTCTTCAATTTTTTCGTCCGGCATCAGCTTTTTAAAAATGCTTGCGGGAGAACATGTTTCGGCAATCATCTTTTGGCTGATGGGAAGCCTTTCCGCATCTTCTTGGAACGATGTGTCTACCGTTGCTCCGGTGGTGCTCGCGGCGGGAGCGCTTGCCTATTATTTTGCAGATGACCTTAACATTATGACAATGGGCGACGATGCCGCGCAGGCGCTCGGTGTTCCGACCAAACGAATACGGCTGCTTTACTTAATTTTGGGTTCCTGCATCACAGCCGCCTGTGTAGCGGTCAGTGGAATCATTGGGTTTGTCGGGCTTGTCGTGCCGCATATCCTGCGGTTTTGGCTGACCAGCGACAATCGCACGCTGATGCCGCTTTCTGCGCTGACCGGCGGGCTGCTTTTACTTCTTGCCGACAGCGCAACGCGGATATTTGCCGCTGGAGAGATTCCGGTCGGTGTGTTGACAACGCTGCTTGGCGGTCCGTTTTTTATCATGGTTTTTTTAAGACATTCTAATAGGAGGGGTTAAGTTGATTGGGTGCATGTTAGAGGCTCGCAATGTGGATTTCTCCTATCATGAACGGCGCGTTCTTCATCAAATTCGGATTCGGATTCCGCAGGGAGCGTTTGTTTCGGTCGTTGGACCAAACGGAAGCGGAAAATCGACCCTGCTTCGTCTGCTCAGCGGTGCGCGTTCGAGTGAACATGGTGCCGTTTTTTATCAGGGAGAAGATGTTGCACGGATGAGCATTTCCAAACGTGCGCGGCTGTTTGCGGTTGTGCGGCAATCGGAAGAAAACCAATTTCCGTTTACCTGTTTGGAAATGGTGATGCTGGGGCTTCACCCGCATCGTACTCGATTCGGAACAGCAACTGCTGAACAGATGGAACATGTGCGGGACGTGATGGAGCGTACCGATACCTGGATGCTTTGCAATCAGCCGGTTACTGAAGTAAGCGGCGGTGAGTTTCAGCGCGTCGTTTTGGCGCGCGCGCTTGTTCAAAAACCCCGCGTTTTGTTTTTGGACGAGGCGATGTCCGACTTTGACATTCGGGTTAAAATTCGTATGACCAACTATCTGCGTGAGTGGATTGCAAACAGCGGGATGACCGTCGTTGCGGTTAACCATGATCTCACCTCGGCGTATCAATACAGCGATCAAATCATCGCTTTAAAAGACGGAAAAGCGGCTGTCTGCGGCCATCCGCGCGATGTGATGGATCGGACATTTTTTGCAGATGTATTTGGTGTGGAGGCGGAAGTCATTAGAGGAAAAGGCTTTCTCATCCATGGCAATATAGAAAATGAATTAGAGGAGAAAAAACATGAAAAAGTGGTTTAAAATTTTATTGACATCGGCGCTTTGTGCAGGCATGCTCTGCGCATGCGCAGACTCTGCACCGGCAGAATCTTCTTCCGAGCCTTCCTCGTCAGAACAGGTTTCCCAAGCGGAAGAATCTGCGGACGCTGCGGAAGAAAACACGGTGTCAGAACAGGATGTTCAAACAGGAGATCCTGCCAAAAAAGCGATTTTAGTGGTCTCGTTTGGAACCAGCTACAACGATACCCGCGACGTCACGATCGGCGCCATTGAAAAAGCGATTGCGGAAAAAAATCCGGACTATGAAGTGCGTCGTGCATTTACCAGTCAGATCATTATTGACAAACTCAAAAAGCGCGACAATTTGGAAATTGACAACGTCACACAGGCTATGGAGCGCCTGATTGCCGATGGAGTCGGTACGGTCATCTGCCAGCCGACTCATGTGATGAACGGCTTTGAATATGACGATATGAAACGTGAAGTGGAAGCGTTTGCAGAGCATTTTGAAACGCTTAAATTCGGCACACCGCTGTTGACTTCCACACAGGATTATCGCGATGTTGTGACGGCAGTCAACCAAGAATTTTCCGTTCCTGAAGATACCGCTTTGGTGCTGATGGGACATGGTACCGAGCATTTCGCAAACAATACATATGCGGCACTGGCTTATCATTTTAACCATAACGGAAACAAAAACGTGTTTGTAGGAACTGTGGAAGGCTATCCGGATTTGGATACCACGATTGAAGATGTAAAGGCGCTGGGCGTTCAGAAAGTTATCTTAGCTCCTTTGATGGTTGTGGCGGGCGATCATGCCACCAACGATATGGCAGGAGACGAGGAAGG
>CALLQM010000433.1 GCA_938014855.1 uncultured Clostridia bacterium
AGGCGGATATCATCGATCAGATCCCTCACCTTATCTGCATCCACAACGCACCTTCCCCCGGAAAGCGGCAGACTCCAAGAACGGTCAAGCAGTTCGTCAATCACATCCAGAATTTCATCAATATTCATTTGTAGTCACTCCTCGCATCAGATAATCAATTTTCGTTCGATGTCCTCTTTTGGGCACAAGCGCTTCAGAATCGTTTTTAAAACCATACGGGGAACAAATCCGCTGATATCCCCACCATATTGTGCAATTTGTTTTACTAAACTAGACGATAGATACATATTGTCACTGCTTGGGGTCAAAAAGACCGTCTCCGCATAAGGCATCAGTTTTTTATTGGCTAGAGACATCTGAAATTCGTAATCAAAATCGCTAACGGCGCGCAGACCCTTGACAATTGCGCAGGCAGAATGATCCCGCACATAGTCCACCAAAAGGCCATCAAACATGTCCACTTCTACATTATCGATATTTTTGCAGACCGTTTGAATGAGTTCCACGCGTTCTTCCAAAGAAAACATCGGGTGTTTCACCGCATTGGATGCCACCACTACGATCACTTTATCAAACAGCAGGCTTGCCCGGCGGATAATATCTTCATGTCCATTGGTAATTGGATCGAAACTGCCGGGACAGATAGCGATTCGTTCCATTCAATCGCCTTCTTCCTGATGCTTTTTATAGGTTGTAATTTTGGCTTTTCCATAGAGGTAAGTTTTAACCAGCGTAAATGAGCCGGCCTTTTCAGGTAACTCCTCATCCCGCTCACACTCGCAGACAATGATGCCCTGATCGTTCATTTTTTCGGATAGTTTCGGCAGTACCGATTCAATTAAATTTTGTCCGTATGGAGGGTCAAGCAGTGCAATATCAAACCGCTCGGACGTACCATTCAAAAAAGCTCCTGCTTCCATAGCCGCAACGCGTGCTTTGGGAGAAAGCTTTGTAACCGCAAGATTCCGGCGGATCACATCTTGTGCGGCGCGTGAAATATCGACAAAAAGACAGGATTTTGCACCCCGTGATAAGGCCTCAATGCCCAACTGACCGCTCCCTGCAAACAGATCCAGCACCTTGGCCTCTTCCAGATCAAATTGCAAAATGCTGAAAATCGCTTCTTTTGCCATATCGGAGGTAGGACGGGTCGTAAGACCTTGTGGTGCTTCCAGACGCGCGTTGCGCGCCGTTCCGGTAATCACTCTCATAATCGTTCTCCTGATTTCTCATAAAGGTTTTTCTTGTTTACTTTATCCAATTCCGTAATAAAAACACAGAATCTTTTTATTAAAAGGAAATTTTAAACGAAAATGGTTTACTGTAACGCATCTATTATCCTTTTTTTCCGCCTTTTTGTCAATCTTCTCCATGCAAAAATTGATATAAATTCCTGGCGGCAGGCTTTGATACCCCTCTTATGCCTGCCAATTCCTCTTCGGTGGCTTCTCTTACCGCTTTTAATGTTTTGAACTTTTTATAAATTTCCTTTGCTCTTGCCGGACCGATTCCTGGACATTTTGTTAGCGCCAATTCAAACGAATTTTTCTGATGCTTAGCCCTTGAAAATGAAATGGAATAGCGGTGTACTTCTTCTTGTATCGTTGACACAAGTGTAAACGCGCTTCGATTGCTCGAAATTGCAATTTCGCCGCCGGTTCCGGCAATTGCGCGGGTGTGGTGTTTATCGTCTTTCACCATACCAAAAACCGGAACCTGAATGCCCATTTGAGCGAGCATCGGCACAATCGTGGAAACGTGGCCTTTGCCGCCGTCGAGCAAGATCAAATCCGGTAGACGGTCAAACGCTTCATCCTGCTGTTCCGAATCAAGATAGCGTAAAAAACGCCGCTTTAGCACTTCGCTCATGCTCGCGTAATCATCGGTACCCTTGACCGTTTTAATATTAAATTTACGATAACATCTGCGCCGAGGACGTCCATTTTCAAATACGACCATACCCGCTACCACCGTTTCAGAGCCAATATTTGAAATATCATAGGATTCGATATAAACAGGCGGCTTTTCCAGTCCCAGCAGGCGCGCCAGCTCATCCAGAGCTGCCACTTCCCGCCCTGTTCGCTGTGATATTTGTGACAACCGTTCTGCCGCGTTCTTTTTCGCCATTTCCACAAGCCTTAGCTGTTCACCCCGCTGAGGGATATGAACATTCACTTTGTGACCCGCTTGCTCGGATAACAGCCGCGCGGCAATTTCAATATCCGCAATTCCTCCATCCAACTGGATTTTTTTTGGAATATCCTGTCGGGTGGTGTAATAACGCAGTAGAAATTCCAAACGCGCGGCATCCAAATCATCCACCGTACCAAGCAGAAAATCCTGCTTGTCCACCAGCCGCTCCCCGCGAAACTTTAGAATGACCGCGCAGGTATCGCTGTCGGAGCGCTGTAAAGCGATGACATCTTGGTTTGCCACACTGGTAAAGACCACTTTCTGCGAATCACTGATGCGGCTGATTGCACGGATGCGGTCGCGAAGCTGTGCCGCTTTTTCAAACTGCATCGATTCCGCATATTCTTCCATGCGGGCAGTTAACCTTTTCATGCTTTCGGCGCTGCCGCCTTTCATATAGTCCCTTGCCTGCGCTAAAATTTCATTGTATTCCTCCAATGAAATCTTTCCACGACAGACACCCATACAGCGCTTGATATAGTAATTGAGACAAGGGCGTTTTTTCCCGAACTCCTGTGGAAATCTGCGATTGCAGGTCGGAAGCATAAATGCGCGGTTTACTTCATCCACGGTCTCATTGACCACAAACGACGAAATATATGGACCGATGTATTCCGCGCCATCCTCATCGCGGTGAAACGCCTGCCGAATCCGGCTGAATTCTTTTGGTGCGATTTTGATATAGGAATAGCCTTTATCGTCTTTTAGCAGAATATTATATTTGGGAGAATGCAGTTTAATCATACTGCATTCCAACACTAAGGCTTCAAATTCGCTGTCGGTAACGATAAAATCGAACTCATAAACATGACTGACCATCTGATAGACTTTAGGCAGATGTTTTTCAACCGCACGAAAATAACTGCTGACGCGGTTTTTTAGTGCTTTTGCTTTGCCGATATAAATAATGTCGCCCGCTTTATTTTTCATAATATAGACACCGGGCTCAAGCGGCAGTTTATGTGCCTTTTCCGCCAAATATGGCAGACGCGGATTGTCCATAGTGCTTACACCTCCCAATCGAAAATGATTATAACAAATGAAAAATGCACCGCCTGATAAACAAACGGTGCATCTGTCCAAAACGCAAAAAATTACTCTGTGAATCCAGATTCCACGAGTTTTACAAGGCCATCAACCGCAGACTGCTCGTCAGAGCCGTCAGCTATAATCCGAATATTCGTGCCGCCCACAATTCCCAGCGACAGAACGCCCAAAAGGCTCTTCGCATTTACACGGCGCTCCTCTTTTTCCACCCAAATGGATGACTTATACTCATTTGCTTTCTGAATGAAAAATGTTGCAGGACGTGCATGCAGACCAACTTGATTCTGTACGGCGACTTCTTTCACAAACATTTTGATACGCTCCTATTTCTATTAATATCATGTAATCGTTTTTTAACTGATGCTATTATTATAAGCATTATATCCCAAAGCGTCAACGCTTTTTGGTCTAGTTTTGGGTTTTATGATTATTTTCTGCTTGTTTCCTATATCATCGAAAATCATATTCGTTCCAATTGTGCAGGATAACTATAAAGTTTTCAACAATTACAGCAACATATCTGTACTTAACGCACGAAAATCATACTTAATTAATATTCTAACACAAAATCTGTTAATTAATAAGAAGATTCTCACAGAATGGGCATAACAAGTTCATAATAAAACAAACAGACACATTCATACACAATCGGCACCAAAAGAGCCGGAAGCAGATTTGCTGTCCGAATTTTTGTTAGCCCCAAAAAATTGATTCCAATACACAATACAATGGTAAAACCTACCATACAAATGCTGTTAAGCAGTGAATCGGAAATCAGCGGTGAAAGTGCTCCTGCAAACAGCGTGATCGTGCCTTGATAAAGCAAAATCGGAACAAATGAAAAAAGCACACCAAATCCCAAAGTGGAACCTAAAATAATGGAACAGATAAAATCCAGCATCGATTTTATGTAAAGGATGCTGCTGTCGCCGGAAAGTCCATCCGCAAGCGATCCAACAATCGCCATTGCACCCACACAAAAGACCAAAGACGCATTGATAAATCCTTTCGCAAATCCTTCTTTTCCAAATTTACGTTCCATCCATTTGCCGCCTTGTATCAGCTTTCCATCAATGTCCCAATATTCGCCCAGCACACCGCCGACTACAAGGCTTACAATCAACAGCAGGGAGCCTTTGGATACCAATTGACCGTCTGTCTGTACGGTCATCATAGCGGAAATAATACCATTCAGTCCGATAATCATGACCGACAGTCCAAGCAGTTTCATCCCCGTCTGCTCCATTTTTTCCGGAAGTCCACGACGTATCTTAAGCCCGATTAGAGCACCGAGCACAACAGCGGCCGCATTTACAATCGTTCCCATGCGGTCATTCCCCTTTCCGATATCTTAAAGTAAGGCGTAAACCTATTCTTCGTCTGTCCAGCCAATGGTACGCAGATACCATTTATCCTTTTCGTTAAGCGTTGCTTTTTTAAGCAGTTCCGGTCGTTTTTCAAATGTGGTTTTTAAAGACATTTCTCTGCGCCAACGTGCAATTGCGGCATGGTTTCCGTTCGTAATAATTTCCGGTACCGCAACTTCATGCCAAACCGCAGGCTTCGTATACTGCGGATACTCCAACAAGCCATCCCAATGGCTTTCTTCGGTAAAACAGCTTTCATCCGCCAATACACCTGGGCACAGCCGTCCGATACAATCGGTTAGCACCAAAGCGCCGAGTTCTCCGCCAGTTAGGACATAATCACCAATCGAGATTTCTTCATCCACGATTTCATCCAAAACCCGCTGGTCGACTCCTTCATAATGTCCGCACGTAGTGGACAGGTGATCCATTTGTGAAAGTTCACGCGCTCGCTTTTGTGTGAGCGTCTTTCCCTGTGGAGTCATGTAGATCACATGCGGTTTTGAGCCGCGCTGAGCACATGCGGCTTCCCAGGTACGGTACATCGGGTCCGCCTGCATGAGCATTCCTTTTCCCGGACCATAAGGAGTATCGTCGACATTGTTGTGCTTATCCACCGTATAATCGCGGATATGAAAACACTGAATATCGAGATGCCCTGCTTTGCGCGCCCGCCCAATTATACTGGTCGACAGCACCGTTTCGCACATTTCCGGAAACAGTGTGGCAATGTCAATTTTAATCATCAAACAGTCCCTCCAGCGGGCGGATTTTTACGATACCGTTTTCAATATCGCGCTCCAAAACGACCTGTGGAATAACGGGAACATAGTACTTTTTCCCATTTTCATTCTCGATACAATAGATATCATTTGCACCGCCAGCCGATTCCACATCAAAAATGGTTCCGTAGTTTTTCCCGGTATCGACATCCAATACCGCGCATTCGATTAAATCCTGCACAAAATATTCGTCATCACCAAGTTGTGCATCGCTTCGTTTGATATATAGGACTTGGTTGCGCAGAAGTACCGCTTGTTCCGCAGTCTCTACGCCCTCAATTTTTAAGATCACAACATTTTTCTGTACACGGGATTTTTGAATTTTAATAGGTTTGGAGCCTTTATCTAAATAAAGTGTCTCAAAGTCCAGCAGGAAGCTTGGTGTGTCACACCATGGCTGTACGCGCACTTCTCCCCGGATTCCCTGAGTGGTCACGATTTTTCCACATTCTAAGAATTGTTTCTTCATGTTTTTCTCCTTGCTGTAAAAGCATGTGTATTAAAAACCGGACGGGGAAACATCCGGCATTGATTATATTTTCTGCTAAAACTAGGGTGTTCAAAAACAGGGAGGCTTACACCTCCCTGTTTTTTAGTCAATTTCGACGGCGACCTTCATTTCGGCTTTGTTTGCTGCCGCACGGACAACAGTACGAATCGCTTTTGCGATTCTGCCTTGTTTGCCTATGACACGTCCCATATCGTCGGGGGCAACATGAAGGTGGTAAATAACCAAACCTTCTTCGTTGGGCTCGTCGACTGTTACATGAACAGCATCTTTATCCTCTACGAGGTCTCGTGCAATGGTAACGATCAGCTTATCCAAAACGATTTACCTCCACGTCCATATTAGAGCACGCCTTCGATTTTCAGCAGCGCCTTCACGGTATCGGTTGGCTGAGCGCCGTTGGAAAGCCATTTCTTCGCTTTTTCAGCGTCGACTTTAATGACAGAAGGGTCTTTTGTAGGATCGTAAGCACCGATCTCCTCGATAAATCTACCGTCTCTCGGATAACGGGAGTCAGCAACTACGATACGATAATAAGGAGCTTTCTTAGCACCCATTCTTCTCAATCTGATTTTAACAGCCATGTATGTCACCTCCTATAGTTTTACAAACTTTCATCAAAATATCTATTCAACCGGGAATCCGGGTGAAATCCATTAAAATGGCATGCCGGGCATTCCACCCGGAGGCATTCCGCCCATCCCTGAAAACGGGAGACGACGGCGCTTTCCGCCTTTTTTCCCGGAAACAGAACGAAACAGTTTTTGAATCTGTTCATTTTGTTTGAGCAAACGGTTTACAGCCGATACTTCCGTACCACTGCCCGCCGCAATACGGCGTTTTCTCGCGGGATTAATCAGCGAAGGTTTCGCACGTTCTGCCGGAGTCATTGACAAAATAATTGCTTCCACCCTGCGCATTTCCTGCTCACCTTTTTCGGCGTCTTCATCTTTGACTTTTCCTGAAACACCGGGGATCATATTGATAACACTGGAAAGCGGACCCATTTTTTTGATCTGCCGCATCTGCGCAAGCATATCATTGAAATCGAAGGAGTTCTCCTTCATTTTCTGCGCCATTTCCATTGCCTGTTTGGAATCAAAATCGTTTTTCGCTTTTTCAATCAGCGTAAGAACGTCGCCCATACCCAAAATACGGGATGCCATACGATCGGGATAAAACGGTTCCAAGTCATCCAGCTTTTCACCCATACCGACAAACTTAATCGGTTTTCCCGTAACCGAACGGACAGACAGCGCGGCACCACCGCGTGTATCACCGTCCAATTTGGTTAGGATTACGCCGTCAATTCCGAGCGTCTCATCGAATTTGGACGCTACATTGACCGCATCCTGACCAACCATGGCGTCAATAACCAACAGAATCTCCTGCGGGGAGACTTCCTGTTTAATTGTCTGCAATTCGCCCATCAGCGTTTCGTCGATGTGCAGACGTCCGGCAGTATCCAAGACCCCCACATCGTTGCCGTAA
>CALLQM010000434.1 GCA_938014855.1 uncultured Clostridia bacterium
GCGGAATGTTGCAGTAGGACAGAATCGCGTCTTTCGCTTGGCTGATGTAAGATTCGTATTTTGGTTCGGTGGACTGCTCCGCAGGAATGTAGCCGCGGAGCACCCACTCGTTTAGCACATCGTGATTTGTTTTTGCCATGGCATTACCCCAAATAGCGGACGGCAAGTTCCGGATACATTGTCTTGTAACCATACAGCACATCCATCGACAGCATTTCCTTTTTGTACTTCATGTCGTAGCCGCGTGTAACACGCAGAGAAACGCCGTTGTAGCTTGTCACGTAAGACTGTACGCCCGAAGGTGCAACAAGCGGTCGAGTAACAAACGCAAATGCATTCGGATTAAACGCCAAGTTTGCGGTATGGCTCCCCGTCACGGCCACCACGGTTGAAGTCGTGACTGCTTTTTTCAGTGCCGGATAGATGTCCACTGTGATTTCATTTCCTGCCGCGGTTCGGTCAGACAATACGACATAGGAATTGCCGAGAATGGTGAGTATATCGCCTTTGACCAATGTGCCGGTTACTTTTTCGGCGGTCAGGGTAAGGCTGGTTGCTCCGGCTTCGACCGATGCTTTTGGTTTCACGTCCGCGGACAACGTTCCTCTTGTATGCTTTTTCACTGCCTGCGACATGTAGTTATTCAGCCCGAACACGCGGCCAATGGAACCCTCACGCAATGCGGTGGTCGAGCCGGATTTTTCGGCGTTGACGATTGCGGGAATGGTCGTAAACTTCGCATCGGCGTTTGTATCCCACACGGCAACCCGATTTGCAACCGGGACTTTGTTGTCGTTGAGAATCCGGCGCACTTCCGACAGGTCCGTTAAATCCGCTGGGGTTTTGCCTGCTGTACCGCCGACATACGGAATGTCTTTATAAACTTCCAAGCCGTCGGAATTGATTTTCTGTGCAAGCGCAACAGCGGCGGGTTCAATAAACAAGCGGTTTACATCGTCGAACGAAACCGCACCCTCCAACGCTCCCACTTCAATATCGACGGTTGCGATTTTGTCGAGTTCGACCTCCACGCTTTTTTCCGTGATTCCCTGCGTCTCGACGCCGTCTGCGGGTTTAAATTCTTTTGCTTCCAGTACAACCGGCTTTTTTACTTGCACTTTTGCGCCCTGTCCCGGCACGAATTGACTTGAATAATCTTTGTAAATTAGATTCGGAAACACTAGGTTTTCAATGAGTCGGACAAGTGCCGGCCTTGCAATGTTTTTTACATCAATAAAGCTGTTTGGCATAAAAATTCCTCCTAATTATTTCTTCGGTTCAAATGCTTTTGCGAAATACTGATCGTCCGGAAGTGCAGACCAATCGGTTTCCGCCGGGTCGCCTTGGTATGGCGCGGGTGGATTCTGCAGCTTTCCATCGTCAAACAGATATGCATTTTCTTTTTTGATTGCTTCGATTTGCTCATTCATCCCAAGCAGATTGTCCCCGTCCAGACTGATTTTGCTTTCGTCCAGCAGTGCACGCGCCGCTTTCGTGTTTTTGGCTTTT
>CALLQM010000435.1 GCA_938014855.1 uncultured Clostridia bacterium
CTCCCCTATTTGGAAAACTTTAATCAGGAAAATGGAACCGATCTCGTTTCCGCCGCGGCAATTCACTTTGAACCCCTCGGCGTATATCCCGGAAAATCAGCAGCTGTCGATGCCCTGCCGGATAAAGCATCCATCGCTGTTCCAAACGACCCAACCAACGAAGCCCGCGCACTGCTCTTGTTGGAAAAGCTGGGACTGATTACCATGAAAGAGGATGCCGGACTTGAAAGCACTCCGCTGGATATCGTAGAAAATCCGAAGAACATTCAGTTTGAAGAAATTGAAGCTGCACAGCTCCCCAACGTTCTGCCGGATGTTGATCTTGCAGTCATCAATGGCAACTATGCCGTTTCTGCCGGTATCGCAGACACCGTGCTGACTACCGAGGACAAAGAATCCGAAGCTGCGAAAAAATTCGCAAACATCATCGCGGTAAAAGCCGGTGATGAAGAACGTCCGGAAATTCAGAAATTGGTGGAAGCTCTACAAAGCGAAGAGATCGCAAACTTTATCAGCGAAAAATATAACGGTACCGTAATTGCCGTCTTTTAAGCATTACAAAACGCTCTGTCAAATTGACAGAGCGTTTTGTTTTTTGGTTAACCTTTTTCTTTCGGTTTAAAAATTGAGGCAATAATGAGGGAAAAAAAGATTGCGGCGGCGACTCCTGCCGCGGCGGAGGAAAGTCCGCCTGTGAGTACGCCAAGCAGTCCTTTTTCGGCTACTGCTTTTTTGACGCCTTTGGCAAGCAGATTGCCAAACCCAAGCAGTGGAACACTGGCACCTGCTCCTGCAAAATCTACGAGCTTTTGATACCAGCCCAAACCACCGAGAATCACTCCCGCTACAACATAAGAAGTAAGAATTCGAGCAGGGGTCAGTTTGGTATAGTCAATTAAAATCTGTCCAATCGCGCAAATCGCACCGCCCACAAGAAACGCCTTAAGCAGCTGCATCCAAATACTCATGAAACCCGCCCCCCTGTCTTTTGAGATGAGAGATAAACCAAGTGAGCGATGGATGCGATGCTTTCGCCCTGTTGGAGTACCGTCGGGCTCATTAATGCGCCAGTCGCGATGAATAGAACATCATTGAGTGTGCCGTTACGAATCAGCGGCAGGATATGACCGCACATGACCGATGCAGAACAGCCACAGCCGCTTCCTCCCGCATGAACATCCTGTTTTTCCAAATCATACAGCATCAAGCCGCAGTCGGTTTGCGCATGCTCCAGTTGATAGCCGTCTTTCAGCATTAATTCACGAAGCAGTGTCGAACCCACTTTTCCGAGGTCTCCAGTAATCACCAAATCAAAATTATCTGCATTGGTGCCGGTATCTTCAAAAAAGCGTTTGATGGTCATAGCCGCGGCGGGAGCCATTGCCGCACCCATATTGTTCGCATCCGTAATACCCAAGTCTTCGATTGTTCCGATTGTTGCGGCACGAACATACGGCGGCGATTCGCCTTTTTCTAAGACAGCCGCACCAGCCGCAGTTGCCGTCCATTGAGCAGTCGGCGTTCTTTGACCGCCATACTCAAGCGGCAAACGAAATTGACGTTCCGCAGAACAGAAATGCGAGGATGTGCACGCGAGCGCTTTATTGACAGCACCGGACTCCAAAAAGATCGATGCAACGGTCATGCTTTCCGCCATGGTGGAACATGCGCCATAAAGACCGATGAACGGCATTCCAAGATCGCGCAGTCCATAGCTGCTGCCTACACATTGGTTGAGCAGGTCGCCCGCAAAAATGCAATCGATATCTGCATTGGATAATTTTGCTTTTTCAAGCGCTTTATTGACCGCATCCTTTTGCATCCGGCTTTCCGCTTTTTCCCAGCTTTCCTCGCCAAAATAGCTGTCGTCGCTCGTTAGGTCAAACATGGATGCAAGTGGTCCCTCCGCTTCCTTTTTGCCGCCAATCGCGGCGGATGCACGGATACTGGGCGGGTCGTCAAATAGTATGGTATATTTTCCTCTTCGTTGTGCCATAATATCTCTCCTCAATAAAGTTTGAACAGATAAACAATCAAACCATATATAATGCTTGCGCTGGTTCCATAAACAAGGACAGGCCCTGCAATGATAAACATTTTTGCGCCAAGACCTAAAATATAGCCCTCACTTTTAAACTCCAGTGCAGGAGCCGCCATTGAATTGGCAAATCCGGTAATCGGAACCAAAGTTCCGGCGCCGGCTACTTTCGCAATATTGTCATAAACGTTGAGTCCTGTCAGAAGAACGGACAAAAAGATCAGAGAAACCGATACAGCCGCGGCTGTGGTATCCTTGTCCAGTCCATAATTTTGATATAAAATACCCAAAGCCTGACCGAGTGTACAAATCAGACCACCAATTAGAAATGCCATTATAATATTTTTTAGCGATGGAGAATTGGGTGACGCCTTTTTTGCCATTTTATCATATTCATTCGGGGTCATTTTCATTATTAATACCACCTTAATAACATGAATTGCTAATGTATTTTCTGCAAATAAATAAGTTTTATTCGGCTGTTGCTATTTCGACAAATTATTGATATAATAATTAGCGGATTTCAATAAGTTTTTATTCCTAATTTGGATTCTTTTAAAGCGACAGCATGGCTATTCTGCACAATTCCACGAAATTAGATTTGGTTTTGTGCACATGGCTGCGTTTGTTGTTGCAAATTTGTTGGGAGGTTTTTGTTGTGCCTGCAAAAGTTGTAGTCGGTGTTCAATGGGGAGACGAGGGAAAAGGAAAAATCATCGATATCCTCGCATCCCGTGCTCAGGTAGTTGTCCGCTCACAAGGTGGAAATAACGCCGGTCACACAGTTGAAAGCGAAGGGGAAACGTATAAACTCCAACTGATCCCCTCGGGAGTGCTTTACCCGAATACTCTATGTCTGTTGGGAAGCGGCGTAGTAATCGACCCTGTTCACATTCTCAAAGAAATCGATGGACTGGAGTCGCGCGGTATTTCCTGCGACAATCTGCGCATTGACCCCCGCGCACATCTCATCATGCCGTGGCATATCGCGCTTGATGGTCTGAGCGAAAAAATGCGGGGCAATTCCAAAATTGGCACAACAAAAAAAGGCATCGGCCCGTGCTATATGGATAAAGCGGAACGTTCCGGTCTGCGCATTTATGATTTGGTTCATCCGGATGTTTTCATGGAAAAAATGAAAGTCACCGGTGAAATCAAAAACCGTCTGCTGACCGATTTCTATAAAGAACAGCCGCTGGATTTGGATGCAATTGCCAAACAGTATCTGGAATGCGGCAAACGTCTGAAAAAGTATGTTGCGGACGTTTCGGTTCTCGCTTATAACGCCATTAAAGAGGGCAAAGAGGTTCTGTTTGAGGGCGCTCAGGGAACTTTGCTTGACATCGATGTCGGCACGTATCCATACGTCACCAGTTCACATCCGATTTCCGGTGGTGTCTGCATCGGAAGCGGCATTGGACCGACGCTGATTAACGAAGTTTACGGTGCGGCGAAAGCCTATACCACCCGTGTAGGCGAAGGCCCGTTCCCGACCGAGCTGTTTGATGAGATGGGCGATAAGATTCGCAATCTCGGCAATGAATTCGGCACCGTTACCGGCCGTCCAAGACGCTGTGGTTGGTTCGATTCGGTCATCATGCGCCATTCTGTTCGTGTAAACGGTCTTACCGCAATTGCTCTGAACAAAGTGGACACGCTTAGCAATTTGGGAACTCTAAAAGTCTGCGTCGCATACAAAAAAGCAGACGGCACAATCATCCGCGACTTCCCTGCTACGATTGATGAGCTTGCGGAATGTCAGCCAGTGTATGAGGAAATCGAAGGATTTGAAGGCGATCTGACCAATTGCAAATCGTACGATGATCTTCCGGAAACCTGCAAACGCTATATCGAGAAACTCGAAAAAATTTGCGAATGCCCGATCAAAATGGTTGGCGTAGGTCCTTCCAGAGATCAAAACCTTGAGCGGTAAAAAATAGCTGTTATTCCACAGCCGGCACCAAATTGGTGCCGGCTGTTTTTTCACGTTTGCCCATTCCTAGTATCTCACATTCTTTTATTCTGATACATTTTCATATTCTTAAAAACTCCTTTTTACGATTGGATCGGAAACATCCTTGCATTTTTCAATATGATGTAATGATGGATCGGCCTTGAGTATCCAGCAGAAAGGAGCATAACATGATCAATAACCAACAAATGAGCAGTTTTTTGGATGCACATAAAAAAAGATATGGAATCGAGCAGACAAAATCTGCGTTTTATAAAATTGCAAAAAATAATCAACAGCAAGCGGCTTTGCAGATTAATCAAGCAACCCTTACATTTCCGACCTTGTATGTTTTAATTCCGGAAATTCAAGCTTTATCGATGTACAACGTGCTAAACACCCGCAATGCGTATGCCGTCCAATTCTGTGCAAAAATTTTGCATGACGATTCTTTAGCACAGCCCATTCAGATTCAGCCGGCCACTCGGGAACAAAAGTACCATGTGCTAAAATGGATGTTCGTCACGGGCTGGCAGGAAGACGGTTTATGCAATCAGTTTGATCATATTTTAGATATCGTAACCGCCGTACTGATTAAGCAGTATAAAGACCAGAGCATCCTTCCGACCATTGTGCATGAAATATTTGAGCGCAATCAAAAAGGATTCCTCGTTCACGACCTCGTTTGGAATTTCTATCAAGCACGAAACCCGAATGCACTCAAACTAGTGGCGCGTTATCTGCAGTCTTCCAACCCGGAAGATGTAAAATTAGCCTGTGAAATTTTGCACTTCACACCCGAAATTGAGCAGGAAGTACCCGGAAATCCCCACAGCAAATACGAGGCATATCTCAATTGGTTCCAAGAAAATCAGCCGTATTTTTATTTTTCCGGAGAAAGCATGCAGTGTTCCAGCGAACCGGAGGCATTCAAAATCGACCTTGACGCAAAATATCTCACCAAAAGTCGTCCCGCGGCATCAAATAAGAAAATCCATCCCCTCAACAAATTTGAACAGGAACAACTCAAACAATTTAAAAACGTGCAAGATCCTGACCAAAAACTCCTTTCAAACTATTCCTGCCGTATGCACAGCCTAAATCCCCAGCTATGGAATCAATGGATGCATTCAGATATCCATCAGCAGCTGCAAGCGGCAAAAAGTCAGGAGGGAAATGCACAATGATTACAATTGGCAATCAGCAAATTGATATTACAACCATCAGCAGTGGATATGCGCCGGGAAGTGTGGAATACAAAATCTTGTCCCTTTTGGACTCCAGCCCAAAGACACATTCCTACAGCTCCATCGGTCAGCTGCAATTTGAGTTACAGCTGCGCAGCGAGATTGTCAACGCCGCAAATGAACTCTATCGCAGCCGTCTTGCCTTTCGCATCTTTCGCGATACCATGTGCAACCCGGCTTATTGGGAGCGAACAAACAACGGTGGATTCTTATTAAAACAAGGCGTTCGTCCCAGTGAAGCCATTCAAGATATTTTTATAAACAGT
>CALLQM010000436.1 GCA_938014855.1 uncultured Clostridia bacterium
GTCTGTGGACGATACCGCGCATGTAAGCGAAATTGTAAATAATCTGATTGAAAAAATTATTGGGGATAAAGATCTGCCTAAACTGCGCCGTGAAGAAAAGCTGGAAATCATCAAATTTATGCAGCAGCGCGGAATTTTCCTGATGAAAGGTGCAGTTGAAAAAGTATCCAATAAAATGGGTATTTCAAAAGTGACCGTGTATAGTTATATTGATGAAATCAAAGGAAAAGAAAAATAACAGAGTTACGTAAATAAAAAAGATGCCAAGAATTTTCTTGGCATCTTTTTTATATCTATTATTAAAATGATAGATCAAATTTAAGAAAATTACAAGGACAGATGTCTTATAATATTGGTATTTTGCTTCGTATTGTGATAAACTTTATAGAAAGGAAGGACACGAGTCCTTATCATATTTTATAAAAAGATTTACTATTAAGGTGGTAAATATGGATACTGTTTACAAAGTTATATCCATTATTGAAAAGAATCTTTTTTTGTACGAGTATTTTAAAAACTGTCCATATGCTGTTCTGAAAAAATGGACGGTGCAGCACTATCAAAAAAAGGAACTCATCATGCGGCAGGGAGAACGCTGCAACTTTTTCTACATTATGGTAAGCGGACTGGTGGATGTGCACGCCACCGGCGAAAATGGGAAACTTTATTCGCATGCGATCTATGAAAAAGGCAACTATTTGGGAGAGCTGGAGATTTTTGAAGCGCAGGAAAATTGCTGCAGTGCTACCGCACTTACAGATGTAGAGATTCTTTGCATTGGCAGAGATGACTTTCTGCATTGGGTAGAAACCGACAAAAGCATTGTTGATACGCTGATGCGGGATATGTGCAGAAAATTCTATACCCTTTCTATAAAAGCGGCTGAAGATACGTTTTACCATTTAAAATATCGGCTGTGTGATTTTCTTTTGGAGTGTGTGCAAAAACACGAGTACATTGACAAGGATTTGAAATTAACCATTGATAAGAATGCATTAAGCAGCTATCTGGCGGTAACGGGGCGTAGTGTGAACCGTGTCGTCCGTGAACTGCGGGTAAAGGGGATTTTAGATGTGGATGGGGGCTATCTCATGATTAAAAATTTACCTTTATTAAAACAGGAGCTGGAGTATTGCCGATAGCTGCAGAAGAAAAAGCAGGAGGCCAAATAGATATGGGAATTGAAGAATTACAGCCTCATATCCGTTGTGGAAAAGCAGATGCGGCGGAGTATGCGATTCTGCCGGGAGATCCGGCGCGTGTCGAGCGCATCCAAAGCTATCTGAAGGATGTTAAACCAATTGCCTATAATCGGGAATTCAAAAGTATTTCCGGTTATTACAAAGGAGTCAAGGTCTTAGCGGTTTCAACCGGAATCGGCGGCGCTTCCACCGCAATTGCAGTGGAAGAATTACATAATATTCGCGTCGGAACGATGATTCGGATTGGCAGCTGTGGGGCTTTGCAAAGGGAAATTCGTCTTGGCGATTTGATAATTCTCAATGGAATGGTGCGAGATGACGGAGCCTCGAACACCTATATGGATTCCATTTATCCGGCTGTGCCGGATGCGGATACGCTGTTTGCGGTTACGCAGGCGGTCAAAGAGCAGAACTATCGATTCCGTATAGGAATCGGGCGCAGTCACGATAGTTTTTATACCGACCGTGAAGATCAGATCGATGCGTACTGGAGCAAATGTGGTGTGCTGGGCTCCGATATGGAAACGGCGGCTCTGTTTGTGGTAGGCGGTCTGCGCGGTGTCAAGACGGCATCTATTTTGAACACAGTGGTGGAAAGCAGCGGAAATTTGGAAGAAGGCATCAACCAGTATGTGGACGGCGAAAGCCTTACAAAACTGGGTGAAGAGCACGAAATCCTTACCGCGCTGGAAGCGATTGTTAAATTGAATCAATAAAGGAAAAGGTGGGTATTGCAATGAAAAAGAACAGTATGTGGTCACTCAAATTTAACACTGCGGCATTGGTGCTCATCCCCGCGGCTGTGGGTATCAACTATTTAGGAAAGCTGTTTGCCGGTGCGCTGAAGCTTCCGCTTTGGCTCGATTCCATCGGTACAATGCTCTCCGCGTGTTTAGCAGGTCCCATCGTGGGCGCGATCTGCGGTGCGATCAACAACATCATCTATGGATTTCAGGACCCAATCTCGTTTGTTTACGCATTCACCAGCATCGGTATCGGTCTTGCGGCCGGAATCTTGGCGTACAAAGGAATGTTTGAAAAATTCAGCAAAGTGCTTATTTCCGGCTTGATTATTACTGCGGTAGCAGTTCTTATTTCTACTCCGCTCAATATGATTTTCTGGGGCGGCCAAACGGGCAACCTTTGGGGCGACGCAGTATATGCTGCAACCGCCGCGCAGAATATGCCGATGTTTATTTCATCCCTGCTGGATGAAATTGTAGTGGATCTGCCAGACAAAATCGTAACCGTTTTGATTGTATTTGGAATTTATAGAGTCCTGCCGAAACGCCTGAAG
>CALLQM010000437.1 GCA_938014855.1 uncultured Clostridia bacterium
CGTCGATGA
Organism: uncultured Clostridia bacterium; assembly: GCA_938014855.1. Lineage (GTDB taxonomy): Bacteria > Bacillota > Clostridia > Oscillospirales > Ruminococcaceae > Anaerotruncus. The sequence continues at coordinate 10 of CALLQM010000437.1, forward strand.
AACGGATATGGAAGACAGCGTATTTTCCGGCAAATGGGAAAACGGCGGCCTGTGGGCATCCGGCGCGGGAACAATACGCCTGACGCAGTTTTATGAGAAAAACGGCAAGCAACACGCCGTCGGCACAATGGATACACCCGACGGGATACCGGCGCTTGTGGCGCTGGTGCGACCATAAGGAGGTGCGGATATGAAAAAATATTGTATGAATTGTGGTAAAGAGCTTCATACCGCTGCTCGCTTCTGTGCAAAATGCGGCGCGGCGGTCCTTGACCCGCCCCCGAATCCTGTTCCCGTAGCACAGACTAAAACCGAGGTGCAGCCTCAAAAATATACTCCGCCCCTTGCGACGCCAGAAGGAAAAAGCGCTGCAACACCGAAAAGAAACGGCGGACGCAATGCGCTGTGTATCGTACTGTCCGTCTTGCTCGTCCTACAGATCGTGGCGGTGGCGCTTTACGGCTGGCCGGGGTTTATGGTCGGTGGAGGGGTACAACGCCCTTCCCTACAAAAAAGCGACAGCTTTACCTTGCAGGAGGGACAGACCGCAGTTTCGACAGACAGGGGCGTAACGGTAGATTTCGGCCCATATAACGCAATGGACGGAGAAAAGGTGTCCATCAAGGAGCTGTCCGCCGACAGCCATAGCATAGAGGGCGGCACACGGACGGCCTATGATATTACAGCCGGTGAACGCACCGAGTTTGACGGTCTTTTGACTATTACTCTGCCCTATGACGAAAGCAAAACCGATTCCGCCGATGAGGAAGGCTCTGTGCTTGCGGAGTATTACAACAGGGAAACCGGCCAATGGGAGCTTGTGGACTACACCGTCGACACCAACCACAACACCCTTACCATCACCACCGACCATCTTTCGGAATACTGCACTGTCACCCTACGGGACGCAGGCTCGCCCTATGCTCTGCTGTCTAAATTCAGCAGCAAGCGTCTGGACGATGAAACCGCCATAGCGATACTGCGAGAGTATGAACAGAGTGGACAGCCTGGAGACCTAGGCGACAGTTTGCTACGCACCTTTTACAAACAGTTTTTACCTCTGCAATACCAAGAAAATCTCGGTAACGTCGAAGCCGATCTTGTACATGAGCTTCTAGGCTGGCTGACCGATGTGAGCCAGCTGGCGGCAAAGGGCGTCGGCTATAAGCAGACGGCAAGCATACTGGAGAAAAGCAACTATATGCTCCTTGGAGTTTCTGCTTTATCCCTGGGGGACACCATGATAGACGCATATAAGGGCAAGGAATCCGCCGAAAGGGTGGCTGCTGAGGCATATAAGCTGTCCTTCAACGTGGGCCTGGCATTGCTGGATTATAAAAAAATCACCACCGGCATGGTACAGCTCTCCATGCTGGGGGTCATCGCCCTTGACTACTCTCTGAACAAGTTCATGGTCGCAGCCGACCAAACCTATAAGGACGCCCTGTTTAATGTGGTCATCGCTTACAACGAGGAGATACACCCGTGGACGGAGGCGCAATGGTACGCCCGTATTATGGGACTATACAAAAACCGTGGCGACGACCCAAAAAAGTTTAATGCCGCTTTACGCGGCATCATGGAAAACTACAGCTCCCGTTACTTCTTCGACAACCCGGAGGAGCAACTTGTAGCCACCAATGAGGCGGGCCTACACGCCTACACCACGGGCCTTCTTCCTGAAACAGAGGCCGCCAAAGAGTATTGCATCCAGCAGTATATGGCGCGTTTGGGAGAAAAACTTCAGCCTGTGCTTTCGGACGTTGCACAGAAGGTGCGCCATGATTCACTCAAGGCTTACAGACAAAACGCTACGGAGCTGCGTCAGGCGCTTAATGCACCATTGGAGTTTGAAATCATTGAGGAAATCCCCGATGGTGAAAAAAGTCAATACGCAGGCGCAACCGTGGTAATCTCACGACCGGGTGCACCTGTGGCCGGAGCTTGGACAGTGGACCTTGATAAGGACGGCCGAGCTTCACTTGACGCCACCATAGTGGGCTATATACAGGCAGGATTGCCTACCCAGCTTCGCCTATGGAACAAGGGCGACAACTACTTAAAGGATAAACCGGCGCTGACCCAGACATTCAATGTGACGGAAAAGGTCACGGTAATCCCTCTGGGCAAAGCAACGAAAAGATATTTGCTGTATCAGGATACATTTGAGTCTGGATCCTATTACGGTGGCAGAACTATAAGTGAGTTTTATGATGCCCACGGCTCAATGCGCCAGGGTCGCAGTCTGGAGGAATTCAAACGGGACCACGGGTATGTCATTGAGATTGAAGGAAAGGGCGCTGACGCTGTGCTGAAGGTGACCGGTGCGCCAAAGGGAAAAGAGGAAACGCCGCTGTACGCCTTGGGTAAGGACGGCATCATCGGGACTTTGGATGCGTCCGGGAACATATTTACCGCCTCATACAGTAACGGGGAAACTATAACCATAGACTTTGACTCGGGAACGGCCTATCTCAACGGCCCTTATACCATGCGGAATTTTGACAGTCATATGACCCCTGAGAGCAGAGGTTTGGAAAAAGGTATGAGATACGGCGTAGAACCCTACAACTAGATAAGGAATATGGAGATGGCCTAAGAGCGTGATTAGGAACAACAATGAAAGGAGTGTCGAAATGGCAAAGAAGAAAAAAAATAATATCCCCCTGCCTATCCTCATTCTGATTTGCGCCGCGCTGGTGTTTGCCATGTACAGTAGCCTCAGTACGCTGGCACTGGCGATATGGGGCGACAGCGTTATGGGCACGGTGGACAGCTACGAATCTAGACTGGATGACACGAATGCGGAGCCAAATCGCTCACGAACCGTTTCCAAGGGATATTGGTTTATAGCAAATGGCAAGGAATACCGGGGTTATGTGATCTATAGCAGCGACGAGGCATGGCCGAGCTTAGATGAGGGCGAAACACGCTCCGAGCGCATACGATACCTTGACCTTTTCCCCTACGTCAACAAGCCCGCCATGCTGAGCGAATTTGATGAGATGGGTGAATTCGCGATTATTTATCATATCCTGGCCCCTATCGGTCATCTACTTTTGCTGCTACTTGTCATACGAACAGCCAGAGCTGGGAAAAAGAAAAAAAAAGAGGCGAGGAAACCAGATACGCCTCAAATAATCCAAATAAGGAGTGATATAAATATGTTTTGTCATAACTGCGGAAACAAGCTGCCAGAGGGCGCTGCTTTCTGTGGGGGCTGCGGTGCGAAAATCCAGGCCAGTGCCCCTAAGGTCTGCACTGCCTGTGGCATGGAACTGCCAGACGGTGTTGAATTTTGCATCGGCTGTGGTAAAGCTGTGAGCCGGACAGGGCCGGAAGCGGAGATACCGACCCAAGGGACACCTTCCCCAACCATACAGGGAGGCACGGGGCTGGTGGGTTTCTCCGACAGGTGTCATTCGCCGGAGATACTGGCCGCCGCGGAGAAAAACAAAAAATTCTCCATAGGCTGTATGTGGATATTGGTTTTCGTACCCCTCATGGGCTTTCCCGTCGCAGGTCTGCTGATGGACGACTTCCCCTTTGGAGAAGCTCTTGTTATCGGCGTTGGCATTGCTCTTATCATGCTGGTCGTTAATTTACTGGCGCTGCAAAGGACCAAGAAGCCTATGTGGGAAGGCGTGGTGGTCAATAAGTACAGCAAGGAGAAAAGTGAGCATAGGGGCGGCGAGGACGACAACTGGCGAACCTATACGGAATACACCACGGTCATAAACACCGACGCAGGCAAGAAAAAGACCATCGTGGAAAAGGACAGCGGACGGCATATGTACGATTATCTATCAGTTGGTGACAGGGTGCGTTTTCATCCAAAGTTCGGTACGTATGAAAAATATGATAAGTCGAAAGACCGTATCATCTACTGCAACTTATGCTCCATGATGAATCCCATACAGAATGATCGCTGCAAGCGGTGTAATAATCTGCTGTTCAAATAAAAAAGGAGGGAGATTTTTAATGAAAAAATTCAATACATTGCTAGAGGCGGTGGAATTCGCCGTAACACGCTGTAATAGCTGGAGTTTTGCCACTTCCAATGATAACTACGACGTAAAAGGCTTGCTGGTGCTTGCCGAGACAAGCGACAGTGAAAATCCTATGGACGAGGACAGCTTTTATGTGGTATCCCCCGCCGGAGCCATCGGTTTATGCGAGGATGGCGAGGATATATACTGGCTGTTTCTGACAGGCTCCAGTACAGATGAGGATTTACCCACCACACTTCAGACTGCTTCGCAAATTAAATTTTGCTCTAAATGTGGAAAGGAAATAATTCTAGGCGCTGGCTTTTGTGGAGCCTGCGGCGCAAAACTTAATTAGAAACATGGAAGAACCCTTATATACCAGAATAAGGAAATGAATAGATTCTTGTATATGGGTATGTCAACCTTTTTATGACATATTTTTACTCAATAATAAAATATTCTTCTCAAACCCTTGCTACTTGATATTTATGTTAGGTAAAAAACAAACCTAACATAAATATCAAGTGTTAATTTTCTTTCTTTAATTAAATAGAAATACTAACTTCTCTAAGCAATGCATGAATTATTTTTAATAAAGGTTTCTGAAACCCTTGATACTAAA
>CALLQM010000438.1 GCA_938014855.1 uncultured Clostridia bacterium
TGGTCAATCATCCGCGCGTGCTGTTATTAGATGAACCGCTTGGTGCATTGGATTTAAAACTGCGCAAAGAGATGCAGATTGAACTGAAAAAGATCCAACAGGCGCTGGAAATTACATTTATCTATGTTACACATGACCAAGAAGAAGCACTGACTATGTCTGATACCGTTGTTGTTATGAAGGACGGCGATATTTTGCAGGTCGGTTCACCACAGGATATTTATAATGAACCGAAAAATGCATTTGTAGCCGATTTTATAGGGGAAAGCAACATTATAGACGGTGTTATGTATGAGGACTGCCTTGTTGAATTTGCCGGGAAAAAATTTAAATGTGTCGATAAAGGATTTGGCAAGTTGGAACGTGTCGATGTGGTCATTCGACCGGAAGATATCAGCGTGGTCAATCCTAAAACTGCACCTATTACAGGTGTGGTTGAATCGGTCATCTTTAAAGGTGTACATTACGAAATGATCGTGGATGCCCATGGATACGAGTGGATGATTCATTCCACTCGATGTGTCGAACCGGGCGCCTTTATCGGAATGGAGGTAGATCCATTCGATATTCATATTATGCATAAGATGGAGGGAGAGTCATGAAATCAAAAACCATTTCCGCTCCATACATTCTGTGGATGGTTATTTTTATTGTTATTCCCTTGCTGTTGGTTGCGTATTATGCTATCACAACACCGGATGGAAAACTGACGATTGATTATATTTCTCAAGTTGGGGAATATACGCCTGTGCTGACGCGTTCTGTATGGCTGGCGTTTATCTCTACGGTTATTTGCTTTATCATTGCATACCCGCTGGCATTTATCATATCTCGTAAAAGCGGGGTTGGACAACGCAGTATGATCATGCTGATTATGCTGCCGATGTGGATGAACTTTTTGCTTCGAACCTATGCATGGATGACCATACTTGAAAAAAACGGTCTCATCAATCGGTTCTTTGCACATTTTGGAATCGGGCCTTTTAATATGATCAATACAGCGGGTGCGGTCGTTTTGGGAATGGTTTATAATTATCTTCCATTTATGATTTTGCCTCTTTATTCTATCATGGTAAAAATCCCGAACAGTTTAATCGAAGCTGCACAGGATTTGGGATGTAACACGTATCAAGTTGTAACAAAAGTTTTGTTCCCGCTGACTGTTCCGGGCATTTCGACTGGCGTCGTCATGGTATTTGTGCCGTCGGTTTCTACTTTTATCATTTCCCGTATGCTGGGCGGCGGCGGAAACCTGCTTATCGGCGATTTAATTGATCTGCAGTTCCTTGGCAATGCATACAATCCGCATTTGGGTTCGGCGATTGCATTGGTTCTGATGGTACTGATTCTGTTTTGCATGAGCATCACCAACCAATTTGGTGAGGAACAGAAGGGAGGCGTCATCTAATGAAATGGCTTTCCAAATCCTATGTCGGATTGGTTATGACGTTCTTGTATGCACCCATTTTGGTATTGATCGTTTTTTCGTTTAATCAATCCAAATCGCGCGGCGCATGGACAGGCTTTACGCTTGGATGGTATCAAAAACTCTTTACCAACGAATTGATCATTCATGCGTTAGTGAATACCCTAATCATTGCCGTGATTTCATCCCTGGTTGCGACTCTTTTGGGAACAATGGCGGCAATCGGCATCTCCAATATGAATCGTTGGATGCGCGGTGTGGTTATGAATATCACCTATATGCCGGTCATTAATCCTGAGATTGTAACCGGTGTATCGTTAATGTTGTTGTTTGTATCGCTCAAAACGTTTGGTATGAAGTTTGATTTTGGGTTTCCGACTTTGATTTTGGCACACATTACGTTTAATGTTCCCTATGTAATTTTGAATGTACTGCCCAAAATACGCCAAATGGATCATTCTTTGTATGAAGCGGCGCAGGATCTCGGATGCAATCCATTTCAGGCATTTTATAAAGTAGTGATACCGGAGATCATGCCCGGTATTATATCCGGATTCTTGATGGCATTCACATACTCACTGGATGATTTTATTATCAGCTATTTTGTATCGGGTGCAACTTCTCAAACTCTGCCAATCGTCATTTTTTCCATGACAAGACGAAAGGTCAGTCCGGAAATCAATGCGCTTTCCTCGATAATGTTTGTTGTTGTGCTAACCGTTTTGCTGATTGTTAATATCCATGATGCCCGTGCAGAACGGGAAAATAAGGCGAAAGCGAGGGCACGCATATGAAAAAAATGTCCGCTTTCATGATTGCTTTAACTGCTGTTGTACTGCTTGCACTTCCTGTATCCGCCGACGTGAATGTCGAAAATCCATCTTATTATACGCGTTTTCAGGGGCAAGGCAAAACAATGAATGTGCATAATTGGGGCGAATATATTGCCAATGGCTCGGATGAAAGCATGGATGTTGTAAAGGAATTTGAGAAATTAACCGGTATTTCCGTGAATTATACAACTTTTTCTACAAATGAGGAAGTTTATGCAAGACTTCGCAACGGCGGAAGTAATTACGATCTGCTCATTCCAAGCGATTATATGATCGGGCGCATGATTCGGGAAGATATGCTGGAAAAACTGGATTTTCAAAACATCCCTAATTTTCAAAATATCAATCAAAGTTTTCAAAATCCGGAGTTTGATTCAACAGGAGAGTATTCGGTTCCTTACACATGGGGCACGGTGGGGATCATTTATAACAAAGAGATGGTAGACGAAGAAGATCTCGGAAGCTGGGATCTTCTTTGGAATCAAAAATATTTAGGCGAAATTTTAATGTTTGCGAATCCACGTGATAATTTCGGGATTGCGCTCAAACGGCTTGATTTTCCAATGAATCCCGAGAATGAACAGCAAATAGAGTTAGCGGCGGAAGAACTCAAAAAACAAAAAGTACTCGTTCAGGCTTATGTTATGGACGAAGTGTTTGACAAAATGATTGGTGGAGAAGCCGCGATTGCACCTTATTATGCAGGGGATGCCCTTACAATGATGATTGATAATCCCGATTTGGATTTTTATGTACCCAATGAGGGAAGCAATCGTTTTGTGGATTCAATGGTCATACCAAAAGGTGCGAAAAATAAAGAATGTGCAGAAATGTTTATCAATTTTATTTTGGAAGCGGAAGTTGGCGCCTCCAATATTGAATATATTGGATACAGTTCCCCAAATGATGCTGCTCTTGCTGTTCTTCCAAAAGAAATTACCGAAAACCCAATCGCCTATCCGCCAAAAGATATCATTGAAAAATCAGCGTTTTGGGTGGATTTACCACCGGAACTCAATTTAGCAATCGATGCCGCATGGACGGATGTTCTTTCCTCAGATGAACAGTACAGCAAATGGCTGGTGCCCATTTTTTTAATTGTCGCAGTGGGCGCGTCTATTACGATTAATGTGACGCGAGCCCGGCGCAAACGCCGAGAACGTTCAAACAACATTAATAAAAAAAGAAAACGTTTTTAAATAAAAACAGACCGGGATGCATTTCGCATCCCGGTCTGTTTTGGCTTTGTACTACTTACAGGTATTTAGCAGCATCCACACTGGTTGCCGCCGCAAGGATTGCAGCCGTTGCCGCAGCCGCCGCAGCCGCCACAGCCGCCGCCGTTGCCGCCCCAAGCGCCGCCCCATCCAAACAGGATGATGATAAGGATAATGATCCAGAAGTAGCCGCCAAAGAAGTAGTTATTATTGCATCCCATGAGAAATGACCTCCTATAAGTGATTTCAACTTATACTATGTAAACGGCGACTGTTCGGTTACTGCGCATAATAAGCTTTTGTTGTGACAATATTAGGAAAAGAATCACATAGGTATGAAAGAGAGTGCATTGCGCTCTGACTAGCGAGGTGGTCTGATTATGTTTAAATTTAACGGTTTTACACCAAAAGCAAATACAGCGATCAATTGCGCTTTGGAAGAAGCTTGCGCGCTTGGGCATACGTATGTCGGCAGCGAGCACCTTTTGCTTGGACTTTTAAATGAAGGCAGTGGAGTTGCTTATACGATTTTGCAGAAAAACGGTGTTAATGCACAAAAGATTAAAGAATTGCTTGTGAAAACGGTGGGAAGAGGAATTAAATCCAATCTAACACCGGCGGATATTACGCCGCGGTGTAAGCGAATTCTTGAACTTTCGCTCATGCAGGTTCGAATGAGCGGCATTATGCTTGCAGGTACAGAACACATTTTACTCAATCTATTAAAAGAGACTGACAGCTATGGTGTGCGATTTTTAAAACAGCTGGGTGCAGACCCGGATAATATCGTGCGTCAGCTTGGCGATTTTTCACAAAGCTGTGCGGCTGATTTGCTGGGATTAAAAAAAACGACTCCGCCTCGATCAAGAACTGGAGTAAAAACCCCGCTGCTTGATAAGTTTGGGCGTGATTTGACAGAACTTGCCCGACAAGGGAAATTGGATCCTGTAGTTGGGAGAAAAAAAGAAATTGAGCGTATCCTTCAAATTCTTACGCGAAGAACAAAAAATAATCCATGTCTAATTGGTGAAGCGGGTGTGGGCAAAACAGCGATTGCGGAGGGAATCGCTCTGCGAATCATTAAAATGGAGGTTCCGCAGCGGCTCAAAGATAAACGATTTGTAGCGTTGGATTTGACCAGTATGGTTGCCGGAACCAAATATCGAGGAGATTTTGAGGAACGTATCAAAAATACCCTCGAAGAAGTAGTTAATGTCGGTAATGTCATATTATTTATTGACGAACTGCATACAATCATTGGCACAGGTGCGGCAGAGGGAGCCGTTGATGCGGCAAATATCCTAAAGCCCCAGCTGGCAAGAGGAGAATTTCAGCTCGTTGGCGCAACAACTACTGAGGAGTATCGAAAATTTATTGAAAAGGACAGCGCACTGGAACGACGATTCCAAAGCATATTGGTGGAGGAACCAACGGAACAGGACGCGGTAAAAATTTTACAGGGGCTTCGGGATAAATATGAAGCCCATCATAAAATGCGCATATTAGATGAATCAATTGAGGCGGCTGTTACGCTGTCCACACGATATCTGCCGGAACGCAGACTTCCCGATAAAGCAATTGATTTGGTTGACGAGGCGTGTTCCCGTGTAAAAATGAGCACACTGACCGTTCCAAATAATTTACGTGAAATTGAAACGCAATTACAGGATTTAAAACAGGAAAAAGAGAATGCAATTGCTTCGCAAGATTATGAATGTGCAGCGGATATTCGTGATCGTGAAAATGAACTGAAGCTGAAGCTGGAAGAAGCACAAACAGAATTGGATGAGGTGCGTGACGGAAACGGGCGGAAATTGACCGAACAGGATATTGCAAAATTAGTTTCGGATATTACAGGTATTGATGCGTCGCATATTACGCAGGCACAAAGTGAACGCTTGCTTCACTTGGAGAATGAGCTTCATTGCAGAGTTGTGGGTCAAAAAGAGGCTGTGCGGGCTGTGGCAGGCGCAATACGCCGTTCTCGAGTGGGTCTGCATGATCCATCCCGCCCGCTGGGGTCGTTCATCTTTCTGGGCCCCACAGGGGTTGGGAAGACGGAGCTTTGCAAAGCACTGGCTGAGATTCTGTTTGGCGATGAAAAGGCCATGGTACGTTTAGATATGTCTGAGTATATGGAGAAGCATGCGGTATCGCGGCTTGTAGGGCCGCCTCCGGGTTATATCGGATATGATGAAGGCGGCCAGCTGACCGAAAAAATCCGCCGCAGGCCGTATTCTGTTGTACTGTTGGATGAAATTGAGAAGGCGCACCCGGACTTTTTTAATATCTTACTGCAAATCTTAGAAGACGGTGTTTTAACCGATTCACAGGGAAGACAAGTGAACTTTAAAAATACGGTAATCATTATGACATCCAATATCGGAGCACGTCTGATTACGGAACAAGGACGGCTTGGATTTTCTGAAAATGGAGAAACCGGCATGAAAGAAGAGGAAGTTCGGCGTGTTATGTTGGGAGAACTGAAAAAATTCTTCCGGCCGGAATTTCTCAATCGTGTAGATGAAACAATTGTGTTTCACAAGCTCACC
>CALLQM010000439.1 GCA_938014855.1 uncultured Clostridia bacterium
ACTGCGTGGTCAAGGTTCAACCGCTCAATCTGCGCCAACAGCGCCGCCGCATTGTCCGCCTGCTCCCCAAATTTCCAATGCGCCCATTCAGTTCGGCACAATGCATCGTTGTCTGTAAGAAAAAAATGCGCAAATGAACAATCGGAAAACACAATTGGTTGTCCAATTTTCTTGATTGAAATTTGTGCAAATTCGGCAAACCACCGCGCCAATTGCAGAATAACGCATTTACATTCCGTAAAGTTTCCGCTATTTATACAGCTTGTAACATATTCCGACAGATTTTTCTCCTGTAACGGCTGAACCTGCCGTTGCAAAGCAGACCCTTCCGATATCGTAAACGGCGTCGCAAACGGTGTATCCTGCAAAATCCGGCAAGCCGCGCGCTCCATATCTCTAGCAATTTGATTCGACAACTGCACGCTCATTCGTCCCCTTTGCGGTACTCTTTGGGCGTCATGCCAACCATCGATTTAAACACATTTCCGAAATATTTTGCGTCATTAAACCCGGTCATTTCGGCCACTTCATAAATTTTATATTTGGGATTCAAAAGCAGTTTTTTCGCCTTTTTCATACGAAAATTTAAAATATAATCGCTGATATTTTCTCCGGTTTCTTTTTTAAACAGTTTGGAAATGTACGTCGTATGCAGATACGTAATCTCCGCCAAATCCGACAGCGTGATATTCTGCTGATAATTATCGGCAATATAATCTTTGATCACTTTCACCACATGACCATCACCGGTGCTTTGCTCGTTTGCCAAATTTAAATCGCTTAGATACCCTGATAAAAACTTGTGCAGATCTTTGATCTGCGTGGTTGCACCGCTGTCCGTTAGATGATAGGCTCCTTTAAAATGCGCCCGTATTTCCTCAACCGCCTGTTTATAAACCGTCTCATCCTCAAACGTAAGCAGGGTACAGCTGATATTTTTCAGATTAAAACTAATCATATCGCACTCGTTTGACTGCTGGTCTGATAAAAGTCTGCGCGTCTGCTCAATGACCACGGTGAAATCTGCGTTGGTATTCAGACTTTTAAAAATGAGCAGTGCACTCATTTTTTTAAGCTCGATTTTGCTTAAATGATACGAGACAATCGCATCTTTCATGGCGGTATAGTTTAACAGCAGATTGGAAAGACACGCTCGGCGCACAGCAGCTTGTTTTGCCGCGGCAATTTCCAGCACCTCTTTGATCTTCACCGGATTTACAGGCTTTAAAATATATTCCATGACGCCGTATTTGATCGCCTGCTGAGCATACTCAAAATCCTCATATCCGCGCACAATCACAATCGGCCTGCCTGTTCGTTCCAAACGTGAAAGCATATCCAGCCCGGAAATCCCCGGCATTTTGATATCCGTAAAGATCATATCAAAAAAGTGTTCCCCGCAGAGCGTCAGCGCCTGCTGTGCATGTTCGGCCGCATAGACAAGGGAATGCGGCTGTAAATTTTGGATCAGTGCAACAAGTCCGTTTCTCGTTTTTGGTTCATCTTCCACAACCAGTATCTTCATGTTGTTCCTCCTCCAATTCGATATGCAGGATCACCTTGGTATATTCGTTTTCGATGCTGTCAATCAAAAGCCCGCTTTTTTTGCCATAGATAAATTTTAGCCGGTTATTGACATTTGCAACCCCCAAGTGAAAGTCTTTTTCATCGGCAATCTGCGGATTTTCGCTCATTTCGCGGCGGATAAATTCCAGTTTCTCTTTGGCAATGCCTCTGCCAGTATCATATACTTCTATTTCGATTCCCTGATCAATCGGATACGTTCGGATGAGCAGTTCGCCATTGGTATGATCTTCCAGACCATGCGTAATTGCATTCTCCACCAAAGGCTGAAGGATCATTTTCGGCACCATCACCGACAGCGTGTCCTCATCGGACTCCACCTCGTAATCAAAGCGGTCGCCGAATCGGCTTTTTTGGATTTTCAAATAATTTTCCACCTGATGCAGTTCTTCTTTCAGCATGACCATTCGTTTGGAATCGTCAATACTGTAACGCAGGGTTTCCGAAAGTGCAATCAAAATCGTGCTCGTCTCAAAATCGCCTTTCTCCAAAAGGTTCCAATTGATGGAATCGAGCGCATTGTATAAAAAATGCGGGCTGATCTGCGACTGAAGTGCTTTAATATGCGCCTCCCGCTCACTTAGTTTTAACCGATAGGTCTTATTGACCAAGACATCGA
>CALLQM010000440.1 GCA_938014855.1 uncultured Clostridia bacterium
GACATCAATACCTTTATGAATGAAATTCGTTCCAAAGAAACCGTTACGTATGCGATTAACAAGTTTGATGAACTCTGCGATGTACTTGGTTTGCTTTATAACCGTAAAGCTGATTCGATTGACCAAGAAGTAGAAGATTTAATCGAACAGCGTCAGGCGGCAAGAAAAGCCAAGAATTTTGCTGAGGCGGATCGTATTCGTGATCAGTTAACGAAAATGGGTATCACGTTAAAGGATACCCCACAGGGTGTTCAGTGGAGTAGAAAATAAACGCATGAAAAACGCCCGCTTTTAAGCGGGCGTTTCTATATCGAACAATTTAACGATCGTTGGTAAGTTTTGCTTTGTCCAGCAGATAGAACACAAGCCCCATCAGCATACCGACTACGCATGCAAGCGCCATTCCTTTGATTTGGATATTGCCGACACTGATCGCAATGCCAGATAGTCCGGTTACAAAGATGACGGAAGTCATGGCAAGGTTGCGCGATTTGCCATAATCAACACGCTGGTCGACCAAAATGCGAAGACCGCTCGTTCCGATCATACCGTAAAGCAAGAACGAGATTCCGCCGATGACCGCGCCTGGAATCGTACTGATTAAGGCTGCAATCGGCCCGACAAACGAAAGAATGATGGAGAAGACTGCCGCACCGCCGATAACCCATACACTGTAAACTCCGGTTACCGCCATAACTCCAATGTTTTCACCGTAGGTGGTGGTCGGTACAGAACCGATCATACCGGAAATTGCAGTGGAAATATTATCGCCGAAAATGGAGCGATGCAGGCCGGGATCGCGAATTAGGTTTCGGTCAACGATTTGGCTGGTTACAACCTGATGCCCGATATGTTCGGACAAGATGACCAGCAAAACAGGCATCATAACGGTGATAGCACCCGAATCAAAGACAGGCATGTGAAAATCAGGGATGACGAAAAGCGGAGCATCGGACATGATTTTTGCAACTTCCCCAAAACTGACGAGTCCCGTGAAAAAGCAGCTGACATATCCTGCAATGATAGCGATCAGGATCGGGATGATGCTGAAAAATCCGCGGAACAGAACTTGTCCAAAAACCGCAACGCCTAAAGTAACGAGAAATACAATCAGTGCGCGGGGATCAATCTTTTCAACGCCCACCAAGCCCGCATTGGATGCGGCCGTGCTGGAAAGTTCCAATCCAATTAGCGCAACGACCGGTCCCATTGCCGCAGGCGGGAGCACAACATCGATCCAGTTGGTGCCGCATTTATAAATAATGAACGCAATCACACATCCGACAAGACCGACTACTACATATCCGCCCTGTGCCGCGCGGAATCCGGCCGGATGATTTTGGATTAAAAACAGGGTAGGAGCAATGAATGCGAAGGATGAACCAAGATAAGCCGGCGCGCGCCCTTTTGTAACAACTATGAAAATCAGGGTGCCAACACCATTCATAAACAGTACAATCGAAGAATTGATACCGAACAGCAGGGGAACCAAGACAGAAGCTCCGAACATGGCGAACATGTGCTGGAGACTTAAGGGGATAAATTGCCGCATAGGCGGTCTTTCGTTGATACCAATTATTTTTTTAGAACTCATAAACACTCTCCTCGATTTTTGGTCTCAAACATACTTTGTCTATTATAGCAAGCTTTGGTATCGATGGATAGCGTTCAGAATTCACAAACATTTGCAGGAACAGATTGAAAATCCTGCAAAAAGTGGAGAAATTCCAAAAAAACAGTAAAATTTTGTTGCAATCGGTAGAATTGTGTGGTAGTATTATGATGAGTTTTTCCGAATATTTTTGAATAATGAACCCTTTTTTCAGGCAACGAAAACGTTTGTCTGCAATGCGTTATTCGCTGCTGTCCTACCAAATATTTTTTGGCAGGGCGGCTTTTTGTTTTGAACAAAAACAATGTGTTTTTCGGGAGGAAATCATGACAAGAATAAATCAAAGCTACACGATTCGAAAAGGCATAAAAAGATGACCCGCATATTTCACACCGCCGGATTGGTTTGGATGGCAGCGACGGCTTTATTTTTGAGTAATGGATGGAATCCGCTGCCGGGAATTTTTTTGGGCGCAGTCTTGTTAGCGGTGATGGCTGCTGCTCGAAAGACGCCCAAATGGATGATCACAATTGCAGGCACGTTTTTTGTATGTACACTGAGTTTGTTTGTCTATCAAGCGGTGATCATAGCGCCATCACAGCAGTATGAAGAGACAAAACGAACGCTGCCGGGTACGGTGACAGATGTAGTTACAGCCCCCAATCATACAAGTATTTTAATTCGTACGCCTAGCAGCCTTCCAAGAGGATTAAAAAATACAAATATCCAATTGGTGGACTTTAATGGTCTTGATGTAAAGATAGGGGATGTGATAAACTATCAAGTAGTGTTAGAAAAAAATCCGGCTAAGAAACTGGCGCTTTACAGCGACAATATCCGGTTTTCCGGAATGCTGCTTGGTGTAGAAAAAATAGCACAGGTGGATTCCATACCGGTTCGTCTGGCGCAATACCGAGATACCATGAGCCGCGGCGTTACTAGAAATTTGACCGGGGATGAAGGAATCATCCTTTCTGCGATGTTATTCGGTCGTACTGCGCAGATTCCGTCCGAAATTCGCAGAGATTATGCGCGATCTGGAATTGCGCCTTTGCTGTCGATATGTGGTTTGCACCTTGCAGTGTTAATTTCAATTTTATCTGCACTTCTTCGATTTTTCCCAATATCATCCCGATGCTGCGGAGTAATCACCAGTATCAGCGTTGTAATTTTTATGTTTTTAGCAGGGTTTTCTTATCCTGTGATTCGATCAGGCGTTATGATGATCTTGTGGATTTCTGCACAGATATTCGGCAGGGACGCCGATGCTCGCAATTCTTTAGGATTGGTGCTCATTGTGATTTTACTCAATAATCCGTACGCAGTTTTTAGTGTGAGTTTACAGCTTTCCTATTTGGCTACACTGAGCATCGTTACGTTTACAAAACCAATGGCAAATTGGATCAGCAGTCATTTTTGGAAGACTCGCCTGCAGGATTTGCAAAACCATAGTGCATGGCGGTATAATTTATTAACAGCCATCTGTGTCCCGTTTTGTGCGAATTTGCTGACCTTTCCGGTCGTTTGCCACGCATTTGGATTTGTTTCCTTAGTGGCACCGATTACAAACCTCTTGTTGTCTTGGCTGATACCGATTGCGCTTGGCGGAGGTATGTTGTGCGGCTTGATGGGATTGTTTCCCGGTTTACAGCTGCTCGGAAGGTTTTTTGGACTGCTGGCGGGTGTTTCTGTCAAGTATGTGAATCAAGCGGCAAAATGGTGGTCTGATCTTGAGTTTTCTGCAATTCCGGTTACGCAAAGCCACCTGTTTTTATGGGCGGCGGTTTGTACAGTCGTCGGCGTGGTGCTTTGGCATCAGCGTGCATCCGGAGCGGTCAAACGATATGCGGCTTGTCTTGCAGTGATAACGCTTTTGGCGGGAACGTTTTTTTATCAAGTGCAAATGCGAAACTCGGTCGTTTTTGCCATTGATACGTATGGAACGAGTCTTACTGCGGCCTATGGCAGGCAGGGATTGATTATCGGTGCGCCGGATTCCAATAATAGCGCTGAAAATATAGCAAACTTTTTAAAAGATCATGGAGTGACTAAAATTTCGCTTATGGTAGCGGAAAATGAGGCGGATCTTTTGAAAAATGCTACGGTACAGCTTGCCAAAGCGCTGCCGGTTGAAACGGCGATTGCGCTCGATACTTCTAATGGATTTTCTGCAAAACTATTTGGACAGGTTAATGTTTCGGCAGATCGTGACGGTACGAATGCAGTAAAACTGGAACTTGCAGGATTGACTGTAGTCAAAGAATTTGACCAGCTTACATTACCCGCTCATATTTTAATCAATAAGCGCAACCAATTAATTATAGATCCGCGCCTAAAGGTGACGATTAACGACCACGATTACGGCAGCAATGTCTTTGCTGTCCATCTACCCGATATGCCGAAAACGCGAGCTTCTATTGGAAATGGCTAAAGAGAGGAACCGATTATGAAATTTCAACTGGAAAGTGATTTTTCCAAACATGTGAAAGGTCCGGAGCTGTTAAGGGTCTATCTGCTTTATGGCTCGCAGGTGTATTTGATTGGGCTGTATGAAAAAATGCTCATCAAAAAGACACTGGGAAATCACTATAATCCATTTAATCTGCATCGTTTTCACAATGGGAATTTGGACATGCAGGCTTTTTATGATGCCGTCGAACAGCTGCCAATGTTCGCAGAAAACCGATGCGTGACGCTTGACTTAGATGTGGACAAACTGGATGCATCATCTTTTTCGGATTTGTGCAAAGTTTTAGAAGATCCCCCCAATACCACGACGGTTATTATCACCGTTAAAAATCAGCCTGCAAAAAAAGATCGTTTTCGTGCGCTGGTGAAGGCCTGCAACGGTGCCGGCGGGGTGGTTGAGCTGGGCGCAAGAACAAACAGCAATCTGCTCCGATTTTTACGTGACCGCGCACAGAAAAACGGCTGTGAATTGTCCAGCGAAAATGCGTCTTATTTGGTTAGCCGCTGTACGGACGATATGCAGTTATTGTGGTCGGAAATGGAAAAGCTGTGTGCTTATGTCGGAAACGGTACGATTACCCGAGCGCATATTGATGCTGTGGTCACAACTGTTTTACAGGCCAGGGTGTTTGACTTGTCCAAGGCTATCATGCGCGGCAATTTTTCGCTTGCAATGGATTTGGTGGATCAGTTGACCGATTTGCGGGAGCCGCCATCCAAAGTTTTAGCGGTACTGGCAAGCTCTTTTGTAGATCTTTATCGCGGGCATCGATATGGGTTATGCAAAAAATCGTGAGTTCGTGGTGAAAAATGCAATGAGGGACAGCGGCGCTTATTCCGCTCCTCAAATTGGGAAGATGCTTTCGCTTTTGGCGGATGCGGATTTTCGCATCAAAAGTACAGGCGGCGATGACCGGGTTGTGCTGGAACAGACAATTGCAAATCTATTTTTATTAACAGAAAAAAAGTGAGAACAAGATGATAAAAGTAAAACAGGCAATCATTGTGGAAGGCAAATATGATAAGGCAAAACTAAGCTCCTTGATTGATGCCACGATTTTGACGACCGGCGGGTTTGATATTTTCCGCGATAAGCAAAAACTCGCGCTCATTCGAACGCTTGCAGAAAAAAATGGAGTCATCATTTTAACGGATTCTGATGCGGCAGGGTTTCGTATCCGGAATTATATAGCGGGTTCGGTGGATGCCGATAAAATTACACATGTCTATATCCCCGATTTGTTTGGGAAAGAGCGGCGAAAGGTGCATCCGTCTGCGGAAGGAAAATTGGGTGTAGAAGGAGTGCCTGCGGATATTTTGATGAAGGCGTTCCGCCGTGCGGGTGTTATGGTAGAACAAGACCAGCCGGTGCAGACGGGTGGAGAACCCGTCACAAAAGCAGACCTTGTTGAATGGGGGCTTTCCGGTGGAGACAACAGTTTTGCGATGCGTCAGCGGCTTCTGAAACAGCTTCATTTGCCCGCTCGCATGAATACAAATGCATTGTTAAAAGTCGTAAATTCGCTTTATACACGTTCACAATTTAAACAGATTGTAAGCCATCTGCAAACAGAAGAAACGCCCTAAATGCGTACTGAAAGGAGGCAGAATACATGGAAATATTTAGCTTAACATTTGTTTATCTGGTTTTACCGGTGATGCTTTTGCTTTGTTTGATTCTGCCGACTAGGCTGCGGCCGTTGTTTTTATTGGCGGCTTCGGCGGTATTTTATCTGTCGCTGGAAGGGGAAAACCTGCTTTTGCTGGTATCGGTTATCCTGTTTGATTTTGGGATGGTTCATTTAATGAACCGATGCGATGAGTTTCCAAGACTTCGCAAGGCAATTATGGCATGTACGGTGATAAAAGGGATTGCTTTGATCGCATATTTCAGTGTTATGAGCCGCGCAAACGGAATGAATCTTCCATTGGGAATCAGCGTTTTTACTCTCACATCCATGGGATATGTGCTTGATTGTTATTATGGGTTGGTTCCGAGCGAACGAAGTGTGGTAAATTACGGATTGATGGTGGCTTTTTTCCCAAAACTGTATGCCGGTCCGCTGGTTCGATACAGCCGGATGATGCCTCAAATTCGTTCCCTTCACATGACGCTTAAAAAGCTGGGGCAGGGAGGCAGTCTGTTTATCCGCGGATTAGCAAAAAAAGTCATATTGGGAGACATGATGTTTTCCCTGTATCAAACACTCAAGGCCATTCCGCTTTATGATACCACCGTGCTTACGGTGTGGTCCATGGTGTTGTCTATGGCATTTGCCGCGTACTTCATTTTGTCCGGTTTTTGCGATATGGCGAAAGGCATTGGCTTGATGTTTGGTATGGATCTGCCGGATAATTTCCGTTCTCCTTACTGCTCACTGAGCGTTCACGAATTTTTTACCCGTTTCAATATTACCGTCAATCGGTTTTTGCGCCGCCATGTTTATGTAAATCTCGGCGGCTCAAAAGGAATCCTGCTTTCCGGAATTTTTAATATTCTGCTCGTAACGATTTTGATGGGGCTGTGGTTTGGTATCACCGTCAATCTGTTGTTTTGGGGGATTTATTTTACCGTATTTATTGTTTTTGAACGCTATTTCTTATTAAAATACAGCGAATTTATTTCGCCGCTGTTTCGATGGATTTATTGTATTACGGTTGTTTTAGTCTCGTTTGCAATTTTTATCGGGCAGAGTCCAAGCCAATCGCTGGAATACTTAAAAATTATGTTTGGCTTCAAACATAATATGGCTGGGTTCGATAAACGTATTCTTTATCAGTTAAGTTCAAATTATTTAGTTTTGATTGTTTCTGCAATTTGCACCTGCGGATTGCCCGGAAAGCTCTATCAAACTTTGAAAAGTCATGCACCAATTGTTGCCGCGTCTGTATCCATTGTGTGGGATTTGTTTTTGCTGATGCTTGCGACGGCATTTTTGCTGTAACATTTGCATCAAGAAAGGAGGAAACTGTCCATGAAAAATAAAATTGCGGGTTTTATAATTTTGTTGGTTTTGATTCTCATATTTGCCTTTTTGGCCGCTAGTCTTCAGCCTTCATTGGGACGGGTTTCCGGAAAAGTGAATTCTTTACAGCAAGTTGATCAGATGGTTGCAGAGCAATTTCCAGCCTCTAAATCATTAAAACTGATGCAGGTAGCATTGCGCTATTTCGGCGGTAATAAGCAGCAAAACGGGGTGTTTATTTGCAAGGATTCCCTGATGCTGGATGTAAAACCGACCGATTTAAAAATTGCGAATACCAATATGCAGGAAATGAAAAGGTTTGTGCGCAAATTTGAATGTCCGAGCTATCTCATGCTGATTCCGACAGCAAGTGCGATTCAGCAGTACAAAGTCCCGTCTTATGCGGAAATCTATGATCAAAAAGCGTTTATTGATGAAGCTTATCGCCGAATGTCTGGTCTTATCAATTCGATTGATGTTTATCCGACGTTGTTTAGCCATCAGGACGAATATATTTATTATCGAACCGATAATGCGATAACCGGGCTTGGCGGTTATTATGTTTATACTGCCGCATCCAAAAAATTAGGAAACTTGCGTGTGCGCGGTTTGGAAGAATTTGATGTGGAGCATATTGATTATGATTATTATGGCGATCTGTATGATCGCTCTCCTTACCGCATGATTAATCCGGATAAAGTTTCTGCCTATGTTTTTTCCAAATATCGCCGCAATTATATTGTCACACACTATGATGAAAACGGGCCGCGAAGATATTATACGTTATATCCCGATTGGAAACAGAAACTTGGCACAACGATGGATATGTTACTGGGGGGAATGTCACCAATTATCGATATTTCGGTTACAAATTCTCAGCAAGGAAGTTCACTTTTAATATTTGGAGACCGTTCTGTACAAAGCTATCTTCCTTTTTTATTAATTAATTATGGTCGAGTGACTATTGTGGACACATCAAGCGTTACTCCACAGCAATTAGAGGACATTTTTGTAGAGGATTACAATCAGGTTCTTTTTGCATATTCTGTTGATCGCTTTGTGTTGGAAGACCAACTTTCAATAATTAAACAATTACCAATCAACGAACCCCTTGACTAATTGCGTAAAATATTGTATTATAATAAACGCAAATGTCGCAGTGGCGGAATCGGCAGACGCAAGGGACTTAAAATCCCTCGAGGGCGACCTCGTGACAGTTCAAGTCTGTTCTGCGGC
>CALLQM010000441.1 GCA_938014855.1 uncultured Clostridia bacterium
GATAAACGCCGCCACAATTGCAAGCGTCATGATAATGAGAAAAATACCGGAGGTCGCGCCTGCGGTAAGTCTGCTCACTGCACTGCTGATGAGTGCCGACGACGGCGCGCTCAAATTTACATCAATCGCCTGCGTTGCCTGTTCCGTTATCGTAAAGGTTGCCAACCCGATATAACGATTAAAGAAAACAAAGATGAAACCCTTACAGCAGTTGCTGAAAATAATTGCCCAATTCACTCTGCCGCTCTGCTCTGTAATTTCCATACATAAAAACAGCAGGGATACCACCAGCACGATTCCATTCACCCAGCCAAAAAAATCTAAGCATACTTCAATTGCCGGCACGTCCCAAAACACGTTGGTTGCGGTTGTCGTCAGCGACAGGACAATATCCGCGAACTTGGAAATCCCACCGTAAATCCATTCATAAGTCCATGAACCAAACTGTTCAAACATCCAAGCCAGCCCTTTGTTTGCCATTCCTCCAAGCACATTCTGCATATTTACCACATCCTTGTTATTAAAAATGACGCGGGTGACAAATCAATCATTGCCCACCCCCAGATTGGAAATGTACAAACTAAAACCAAACCAATGATTGCAATCACAATATGTTTGATGTCGTCTTGATACTCATCCCCTCGGTTGTGTTTTCGCACGGCAAGTCCGATAAAGAAAACAATTAATCCCAAAATTACCACAGCAATAATCGGTACGGCAATCCAGTTCACGAGAAACTGAACAATATCTACAATATTATCTTTTGCCATTCCAAGACCGTGCTTTACACTATTTGTTGATCCCATAATTCCATTCCTCTTTCTATTGTTTGCTGTTCACAGACCGGCGGAAGCTCCGGCTTGACAGCGGCTTCACGCTCCCGCAGAGCGGACGGATTCATAATACGAACGAGATCCTCGTTCCAATCCTTTTCGGTCGGCACTTTGTCAATGATCTGTCCTTGATAGCCAATCTTTAGAAGACTTTGCCGCAGCTCTCCTCGTGCGGTATTGCCGGCACCGTCGTGATCGGTGGCAAGATAGATTCTGCGAATGTTTTGATTTTCCGGTTTACTCATGTGATAAATAAGCGCTTTATCCGCTACACCGCATAAAGAGAGATAGCTGAATTCAGTTGGGTCGCGCCCGTTTGCCAAAAGCAGAGTCATAATAGACA
>CALLQM010000442.1 GCA_938014855.1 uncultured Clostridia bacterium
TCTGCGGCATCTTCCACTTCCTCGGGAACTTCGTCTACATAAACTTCAGCAAGCCCGTCATCGGCCATACGGAACACTTCCGGGCAGTTTTCGGCGCAAAGGCCGCAGGAAATACAGCCGTCACGTTCGATGGATGCTTTCATAAAAACCCTCCTTTCCAATTTCAGGGGACGGCTTTAGTATGTACCGCGTTGGATGGGTTCATACATTTTATGTGCATAACAAAACATGCTGTTCCGAAATCGGAACAGCATGTTTTTAAATGTTATTTTTTTGATGGGAACAGTTTGTTTTCAAATCCGGCGCGAACAAGTGCACTGCGGAAGACAGGGGCTAGCAGAACCGAGAGAATCACGGCAACCAATGCGTTGAATCCGGATGTAATCAGTTTGATTCCGCAGGCGGACAGCGCGGCGGCAAATCCACTGCCTGCCAGTAAAAGCGTGATTAAGCTTTTTCCGATGTGCAAAACTAAATAAGTAACGGCTCCGGAAAGCGCTCCAATCCAATTCCATTTGGTTTCTTTTCCGCCGCGGCCGTTCCAATGTGCAATCAGACCGCAGACAAAACTCATCATAAAGAAAAAGACCAGTGTAAACGGTGCGCTTGCGACAAAAACGGGGTCGGTCAGATCATACAGCGCCGAGCCGATGCCTGCGGCTAAACCTCCGCGCACGCCTCCGAACAGCAAACCGCCGAGCAGGCACAAAATATTTCCCACTTTAATCATAGTTGGGCCGGCCGGTGTAGGGATTGGTCCAATCTTTAAAAAGGCAGTGGAAACAAAGCACAGAGCCGCCATCACACCGATAATGACGATATCATATACCGAAAACTTATTTGAACGCATAAAAGTTCCTCCTCGATATTTTTCCTATCTTCAGTATATTCTTGTTGGATTCGGCTTGCAAAAGCAGACCGCTTCCATTTATAAAGTGGAAAAATGATAAATCTTACAATTAAGATGCGGTACAGATAGCAATATTTGGTAATTAAATACAACCCGCTGCTGCCGAAAGGAAACGGCAAAAGCGGGCGGTAACAATATGCACAAATCCAAGTGAGCAAGGACAGGTTTAGACTGGTCAGATGGTAGAATCAATCTTTGCTTGCAAGAAAGGCTTGACGCCCTTTTTCTGTTACAGTCAAAACGCCGCGCTGAATGGCCGGTGTATCAAACAGGAAATCCGGTTTTTGCTTACCCTCTTCCACCAATTCACAAAGCTGTTGGAACAAATCACTGTCCAAATAAACTTGAAAGTCGGAGCGCGCAGAAACCGGCAGATGAAAGCATACGCGAATGAGTCCGCTCTCGCTCATATTACGAATCAAATCACCGCGCTGTTTGACGGTTTCCATCGTTTCATGGATATCGTCCAAGTGCACAAAATTGAGTGCGGTTGAGATCAAATCCGGCTGGGTGCTGCTATGAAGTTCAAATCGGGTAACGGTATAGCGTTTGCAGTTTTTAATGCTGGCAATCAGATTTTTCTGATCTGTGGATAGTTTCATAAATAAATCCTCTTTTCTTAGGGAATGTCAAATTCGTCTTTCTGTAAGTTTACCATTCTCTTATTTTTATTGCAATGATCATGTTGATTTTGCGATTGGGACACTTCTATTTTAAAATAAAGCAGGTTCTTGTGGAAAACTGACATTGGAAAATCAAGACATATCGTGTAGAATAGAAGTATCAGATCCGTTTCCCCGGGCTTTTGCATCCATTGTTCGAAAAAAGATGACTGCACCAGTGTCAGATGGGGACAATTCAGGGTAAGGCAGGCTTTCACGGGTCTGCCGAAGGAGGAACAAGCATGCCGGAATTTAAATTTGAAGGTGCATCACTGCATTATGAGGAAGAAGGGGAAGGCGAGCCTTTGCTGCTGCTGCACGGCAATGGAGAGGAACTGCACTATTTTGATAAGCAGATCCCGGTGTTTGCCCAGCAGTATCGAGTCATTGCAATGGATACGCGTGCACACGGCGAGTCTACCCGCGGAGAGGGGGATTTGAGTTTTGAACATTTTGCAGATGATGCGGCGGCGCTCCTCGAGTATTTGGGAATTGAAAGCGCACATGTACTTGGTTTTTCCGATGGAGGAAATACGGCAATGATGCTTGCTCTGCGCCACCCACGCAAAGTGCGTTCGCTTCTGCTTAATGGAGCAAATGCAGACCCTGCAGGAGTGAAAGGTCAATGGAGGCTTCTCACGGTTATGGGCTATTGGCTGCTGCTTCTGTTTGCGCAGTTTTCAGAGACGGCCGCATATAAACGGGATATTATAAGGCTGATGGTCAAACAACCGCGCCTTACTTCTGTAAACCTCGGAGCAATCGATGCACCGACGCTGGTTTTGGTGGGACAAAATGATATGATCAAACCGGAACACAGCCAAATGATCACACGCAATATCCGCCATGCACAGCTTGTTACCTTACGGGGAGCGGGACATTTTGCAGCGCAAAGCCATTCTGAGGAATATAATAAGATCGCATTGGAGTTCTTTTCAAAAGCCAAACAAGGAACAACTGTACAAATTATGACAAGTGAAGACTAAAATCTTCAGTTCCATCATAAATTGACAATCACGAATAGTGTGGTTATAATAGAATGGCTAATTTGCGCAATGCCGATTTATTCGGCAAACATTAGGAAGAAAATGGAAAAGTGACGGTTTTTATAACCGGAAAAAGAAAAGGAGCTTGAACGAATGGCACCACAGTTGGAAGTTGGGGAATTTTTTAATTTGGAAAACCGAGTCGCGCCGTTAGGGCTGATTGTTACAGAAGGGGCTCGTGAGCTTGGTCAAAAAATTGATGCTCACCTGACAAAATGGGCCGCAGAAAGCGGCAGCGATATCGATACGTTTGAGATTGAAAGCGAATGCCCCAGATTTTCCTCCGGGGACAGCACGCAACTCATAAAACCCTCAGTCCGCGGCGACAATTTGTTTACGCGTGTAGCTGTCGGAACCCACAGCTGTACCTATGCCATGTTTGGTGAAAAAAATCATATGTCGCCGGACGACCACTTTCAGGATCTGAAACGTTTGATTCAGGCCGCTTCGGGCAAAGCGCACCGTATCACGGTTATTATGCCCATTCTATACGGCGGCAGACAGCACCGCCGCAATTACCGCGAGTCTCTTGACTGCGCATGTGCTTTGCAGGAACTGCAGTCGATGGGTGTTTCCAATATTATTTCGTTTGATGCCCATGATGCCCGCGTTCAGAATGCGATCCCGCTGATGGGATTTGACAATGTAATGCCCGCTTACCAAGTGCTGAAAGCATTGTTCCGCTGTGTTCCGGATCTCAGACTGGATCCTGAAAACTTTATGGTTGTCAGCCCCGATGAAGGTGCTATGAACCGGAATATGTATTATGCATCGGTTTTGGGTGTGGATCTTGGTATGTTCTACAAACGCCGCGATTATTCTCGCGTGGTCAATGGACGTAATCCGATTGTAGCGCATGAATATTTGGGCAATTCCGTTGAAGGCAAAGATGTATTCATCTCGGACGATATCATTTCTTCGGGTGAATCCATGCTGGATATTGCATATGAGCTGAAAAAGAGAAAAGCAAGCCGTATTTTCTGCTATTCGACTTATGCAATTTTCACCAATGGTTTGGAATTGTTTGACAAAGCCGTCAACAGTGGTGTAGTGGACGGAGTGTTTGGAAGCAATCTAACTTACCGAAACCCAGAACTGCGTCAAAGAGATTGGTTCCATGAAGTGGATGTTTCAAAATATATTGCTTATTTTATTGCAGCCATCAATCATGATATTTCGGTTAGTTCAATCATTGATCCGCATGAAAAAATCAAAGCACTGCTTGCAAAACGCAACAATCAATAAGAGAAAGGCCGGGGCGAAAGCACCGGCCTTTTCAGCAATTATGACAAAGTTTGACAAATTATGCGAAATATGAAATAAAAATACTTAATTTTTGCTGATTAAAACCGATTAAGACAATAAGTGTATCTGTCATGTATTTGCAGTCGTCGTATGAATCATTGTTTTCAGAAGGAAAACGGTGGTATTTACGAGTCTGTCTGAATCAAGAAAGGGGGTGCACTGTTGTTAAAAAAAGAGAAAAGTGCCGTATGTAATTACCCGGAAACAAAGTTTGTGGATTATAACATGGAGCCAATCCGTAGTGTAGAGACTGATTTTTCCATCATTTTGTCCGATTTGACGGAAACTCAGGAATACGAGGGTGCATATTGCTGTACCTATGAAGGATTTAAAAATATTTACCGATTTGTCAGACGAAATGCAAAACGAAGCCATAGTCCATATTATTTGGTGTTATATACCTTAATTGACCGCAATAATGATGTACCGCCGGCAAGCTTGGGCGACCGTGCCATTCGGATTTTAAAGGATGCGATTTCCAGCTCGCTTCGCTGTGGTGATTTGTACGCACGCTATAGCTACTGCCAGTTTGTAGTGATTCTGCCTGGTGCATCTGAAGAAAATGGAAAAAAAGTGGCACAGCGTGTGGTAGACTGTTATAACAGCTACGGGACAATTCCCGGAATTCGGCTTACATACAAGCTTCATCCACTGACATTCTAAGAAAAAGGCTGTCTTACCGACAAGGTAAGACAGCCTTATTTTTTATGCTTTTATAAGATGCCCTTTTTCATCAAAGCGCAGTTCGGTCACTTGCGCGCGGGCGTATTTTAGGATGTTTCGCAGACGCGGAAGTGCGTGCCGCGAATAAAAGATGTAAGACGGGCCCTCTTTCTTTGCACGTCCGGTTCGTCCGATACGATGGGTATAAAATTCGTTTTCGGTGGGAACTTCATAATTAAAGACCGCGTCGATATCGGTTACATCAATTCCTCGAGCGGCAACATCGGTTGCAACCAAAATATTGAATTTCCCCTCTCGGAAGTCTGCCATGGTGCGATTTCGCTCTGTCTGGCGCATATCTCCGTTCAGACAATCGGCTTGAAATCCTTTTTCCCGAAGCATGTTAGCCAAACTGGTGGTTGAATATTTGGTGTTGCAGAAAATCATGACTTTATGAAATTCATTCAGCCGCAAAATATACACAAGGTCGGCAAACTTCTGCCGTCCAACGCTTTGAATCATATATTGCGCGATTTTTGGTTCGCTGTCCTGCACCGGCGCAACCGTCAGTTCCACCGTATCCCGCTGATAAAGCCAGCCGATATCCATGACTTCACGGGAAATCGTTGCGGAAAACATGACCATCTGCTTAGTTTTCGGAAGCTGGTCAAGAATTTTGCAGACGTCTTTATAAAAGCCCATGTTGAGCATTTCATCCGCTTCATCCAAAACGGCATAGTTTACATGCGAAAGCTGAACTGTTCGGCGGTGCATGTGGTCAAGCAGACGCCCGGGTGTGGCAACAATAATTTGTGCACCGCGCTTGATGGCGTCGATCTGCTTGCCGATTGGCTGACCGCCATAAACCGTAACGATTTTGAGTCCTTTTTTATAAAAAGCCAGCTGACGCAGTTCTTCACTAATCTGCACAGCCAGTTCCCGGGTAGGGGAAAGGATGACCGCCTGAAGTTTTGGATTGGACGCATCCACTTTTTCAATCAGCGGGATTCCAAAAGCACAAGTTTTTCCCGTGCCGGTGGGCGCCTTTGCGATAATTTCGTGTCCTTCAAGCATAACGGGAATCGCTTTTTCTTGTATTTCCGTCATCTCTGTGAAACCCATACGATCCACGGCTTTCAGCAGTTCCTCCGAAAGAGGCAGATCTCTGTACATTGACATCGATTTTTCAATCTCCTTTATCTATCACAACCCGAACCGTTCACAACGTCGGGTAACGTGCTGGCTGCCGGTGCATCATGCTGTTCCGGTGCTGCTTACAAAATTAACACGTACATTTTGTCTATTATATCACAATTGCATGGAAATCGTAAAGAGTTCAATTCGCTGCCTGCCTATGAAAGCAGTTTCTATAATGCAAAAATGCAGATTTTATTCCAATCGGGGTGGTATCCAAACCCCGCCGCGGTTATAATAAATTCTATGCGCGGGGATTTTCTGCAAATTTTCTATGACTCTGTGCATAAGGATGTTTTTAAAAGTTTTGCCTGATATGGTATAATAAATACGGCAAAAACCGGAAAAGAAATGGAGCGAACGAACTATGAAAGATTCAGCTGAAATCCTCTGTATCGGAACGGAAATTCTGCTGGGAAACATTGTAAATACCAATTCGGCAGTGATTTCTCGCGGACTTGCCGACATCGGCATTGATATGTTTCATCATACAGTTGTGGGGGATAATCCGGAGCGTTTAAAACAGGCGCTGGATATTGCGTTTTCACGCAACAACCTTGTAATTACGACCGGAGGTCTCGGACCTACTTATGATGATTTGAGTAAAGAAACCATTGCCTCTTATTTTGATATGCCGCTGGAAATGCATCAGCCATCTGTGGAATATATCAAAGGATTTTTTGCAAAAATGGGTCGTGAAATGACCGAAAACAATCTCAAGCAGGCGATGATGCCAAAAGGCTGTATCGTGCTGGAAAATCATAACGGAACCGCACCGGGTGCGATTTTGGAAAAGGACGGCAAGGCTGCTGTGATACTGCCGGGACCGCCGCGCGAAATGGAGCCGATGTTTGAGCAGCAGGTTCTGCCCTGGCTGATGAAACGCTCTCATCAAATATTTCGGTCTCATTGCATTTACTTTTTTGGAATCGGCGAAAGCGCGCTCGAATATAAACTGCGCGAAAAAATGAAAGCCATGAAGAATCCGACACTTGCGCCTTATGCCAAAGACGGCGAAGTGATGCTGCGTGTGACCGCCTGCGCCAAAACCGAAGAAGAAGCGGAAAGCTTGATGCAGCCGGTGATTGACGACTTAAAACAGCAGTTCCCCGATTTGATTTACGGCATCGATGTGGACAATCTTCAGACAGCGGTGGTGCAGGAACTCAAGCAAAAAGGACTAAAACTTGCCACCGCAGAAAGCTGTACAGGCGGTTACATCTCCAAGCGTATCACCGATATTGCTGGCAGTTCGCAGGTTTTTGATTGTGGAGTAACCAGCTATGCCAATGAAATCAAGGAACGGATTTTGGGTGTAAAGCACGAGACCTTGCAAACATACGGAGCAGTTTCTCCTCAGACCGCGCGCGAAATGGCGGACGGTGTACGAAGAATTTCGGGGGCAGACATTGGCGTTTCGACCACCGGAATTGCCGGACCTGGCGGCGGCAGTGATGAAAAACCGGTGGGACTGGTGTATGTTGGAGTCAGCAGTGCTTGGCACAACGACGTGATAAAACTAAATTTGGGACGCGGCTATACGGATGAACGGGATATCATCCGCTATGTGGCGGCATCGCATGCGCTTTCTCAAGCGCTCATAACTGCGCGGATGAAAGAATGAGCGGCTTAAAAAAGAAACCCGAACACATCATTCATCAGATTGCACCGGTGTTTGATGAACGCTCTCGCGTGCTGATACTGGGAACGATGCCATCGCCCAAATCGCGGGAACTGGGGTTTTATTACGGACACCCGCAAAACCGATTTTGGCGCGTAATGGCGCAGCTTTTCCAAAGCCCGTTCCCGCAGACAACCGAAGAAAAACGTGCGCTCATGCTGGAAAACCGCATTGCACTTTGGGATGTGCTTCATGCCTGCACGATTGAAGGTGCGGGCGATGCCAGTATTCGCAATGCAGAGCTGAACGATATCGCCCCGATTCTGCATGCGGCGGATATTCAAGCCATCTTTACGACCGGTACAAAAGCATTTGCGCTGTATAATCGACATATCCACCCTGTTGTGGGCAGGGAAGCGATCCTGCTCCCTTCCACTAGTCCGGCAAACTGTGCGCAGTCGCTGGATGACCTTTGTAATCGGTATGCAGTTATTTTAACCTACTTGGAGGAAGAACATGAATAAAATTGCAAGTTTTTGCGTTGACCATACAAAATTAATGCCCGGGATTTATGTTTCCCGTATCGACGGCGATGTTGTAACATATGATATTCGGATGCGCAGACCCAACTGCGGGGATTATCTGCAAAATCCGGTTATGCATACGTTTGAGCATCTGTTTGCCACCTATGCACGCAACAGTGCGTTTACGGACAGCATTGTCTATGTCGGTCCAATGGGATGCCGTACCGGATTTTATTTATTGGTGCGCGACAAAATGACCCATGAACAAGTAATCAAACTCTTGCAGGAAACGTTTGCGTTTATTGCCGCTTATGAGGGCGAAGTTCCCGGAACTGCCGAAGCAGAATGCGGCAACTGCCATGAGCACGACTTGGAAGGAGCAAAGAGGGAAGCCGCTCAAATGGGAACGGTCATTCAAAACTGGACTCCGGAAAAGATGCAGTACAACGCTTAATAATTAGGGATTCAAAAAGGCTGTTCGGCGATTGCCGAACAGCCTTTTTCTGCTTTTGTTACCAGCGTCCAAACTCGTTGAGACGCAGATCGGGGTTCTTTTCCAAAGCCCAGCGAATGTTCCATTCATTGGTGAACAGCATCAAAAAATGATCTTTAAAATCTTGAACGATTTTGGTATCAGAGGTAATATCGAGCTTTTTAAGGTCGCTTTCCTCATACTTGTTGTCGATCCAACGGATGTATTGATAAGGCAGACCCTCTTGACGAATCTCGACGTTGTACTCATTTTTTAACCGATATTCAAAAATATCAAATTGTAGAACGCCGACTACACCGACATAAATTTCTTCCAGTCCTGTCATGGGCTCATGAAAGACTTGAATGGCACCTTCCTGCGCGATCTGAGATGTTCCTTTTGCAAACTGCTTACGCTTTAAGGTGTCCACTTGAATGACGCGTGCAAAATGTTCCGGCGCAAACGTTGGAATATCGGCAAACTGGATTTTTTCACCGGGCAGACAGATAGTATCGCCAATTGAAAAAATACCGGGGTCAAAAACACCGATGATATCGCCTGCATAAGCTTCTTCAACGATTTCGCGCTCCTGTGCCATGAGCTGCTGGGGCTGGGAAAGTTTGATTTTCTTGTTGCCCTGCACATGCCAAACTTCCATGCCTTTTTCAAATTTACCTGAGCAGATGCGCATAAACGCAATACGGTCACGGTGCGCTTTGTTCATGTTTGCCTGAATTTTAAACACGAACGCGGTAAAATTGGGGTTAAACGGATCCACCAATTCTTCTCCTGCCTGACGCGCAAGCGGTGGAGAAGTCAGCTTTAAAAAGTCTTCAAGAAACGGTTCGACACCAAAATTGGTAAGTGCGGAACCAAAAAAGACCGGGGACAATTTTCCGCATTGTACGGCGTCCATATCAAATTCATAACTTGCGCCGTCGAGCAGTTCAATGTCATCGGAAAGCTGCTGATTGAGCTGTTCGCCCAGCAAGTCGTCCAATTGTGGATCACCGGGCTGAAACGCTTCTTTTTCTACCGCAC
>CALLQM010000443.1 GCA_938014855.1 uncultured Clostridia bacterium
AACTTAAAACACAGTATGATATGGGTGCTATCAGCAGACAAACTATTATTGATAAATCCCCTTATACAGTTGATACAAGTATGGAAATACAAAGAATTGAGGATGAAAAAACAGATAAAAAAGAGTTGCAAAACACTCCAAAACATGATATGGTATAGACAGGAAATCAAAACCGCCAAAACGGAAAAAATCATAACCACCTATTCATAGAATGGCTCTACATCGGGGTTTACAGAAGTGCGCGGCATCAATCGTATCGTTTACGATATCACTTCAAAACCCCCCGCAACCATCGAGTGGGAATAATAAAATAACCAATACAAAAGACCACAAACCCAGTATTCATACGGGTTTGTGGTCTTTTTTTGTTGATAACAGAAATAGTATTAGAATGGCAAATCATCAGGAGATGAATTTTTAGTCTCAAAACTGTTACTTATTTCTTCGGTACAATCTATATATTTTGAAAAGTATTTCATAAAATAATCGTTAAATAAGTTTCTGTCTTTTCGGGCATTTTTATTTATAGCTTTTTTTATGTCTTCAAAAGTATCAAACATTGGAATATGCTCAATCGCATGAGTAGCAAGTATACATTCAGGAGATATATAGTATTCGTAATTATCATATTCTATGTCAGCACCATTTATTGATTTTAATACAATATCTTCTGCTCTCAATTTTGAAAGTTTCTCAAGTTTATCCCACTGTGAAGCAGGAAATAAGTTAAAAAACATAATAAGCTTATTGTCGTTATTACAATGTATCAATTCCTTGTTTAATCCTTTAATAAATTCATCATATTCATCTGACGAAATTGATTTCATTAACTTTTCCACTATGTAGTTTAGCTTATTAGGAATACCGTGTTCCCTATTTCTAAAGATATTTACTAATAAATCATATCTTTTCTTTTGAGGAATTTCTTTTAATGTTTCTTCAGCATATTGTTCTGTAGACACAAAGTCTTTATCAAATATAAATTCAACCCAATCATAGACAAGCTTAGGTTGTTCTGATTTTCTAATGAAATCAAGTACATAGTCATAAAATAAAATAATTCTATCGGCCGTTAATTTTTTATCACTGTATCGGTCATGAGAACGAGGATTTCTAATAGCTAAACACGCACCTTTGAATAAATGTCCAACACCTTCTTGTACATCTTTTTCAGAACGTGTTTCTAGCTTGTTAATTTGAAGTTTAGGAGCCTTGCCAAAAAACGCCTGTTCAATTAAAGTAGTATTATCAATATTTTCCAAATTCGCTTTATCTTGAATTGTTTCATTAATATACTGAATTAAATTTGTAATTGCAGTGGTGTAACTACCACGTTCATAGTTATCCTTTATAACATTCCAAACATCTTTTGAAATTAAATCCTTTAAATTGTCAATTCCTTTATCGGGCATATAATAATCCCTCCTGATCAATCTTCCAATTCCTTTTACACTTAATAATACTCCTTTTGGGTAAAATCATCTTGCTCAATATCTAAAGTTGTGAAATATAAATGTATAATTCTAGTATAGCATAGTTAAATCAAATGATAAATAGTGTATATCTGTTGTGCGTTGGTAGCCCAACTGTTCATACAGTTGGGTGCTTTTTGTCAGCATACCTGCCAAAGATAATACAAAATTCTTGTTAGGAAACATCTGTTAATTCATGCTATACTGATAGAGAATATGAGTTTTAGTCAAATCAAATGATGGAATAAGTGGTATTTTTTATGCTGTCTTTCGAATAAATATGCCTTAAGCTGCACAAAGAAAAGTGGTGTACCTATATGAACAATTTAATGCAGATACAGGCGTTTATACAAACGTGCTGTCTTGCGATTTCCTCAATTTTAGATGCAGAAGTCACCGTAATTGACGATAAGCTGATTCGAGTCGGCGGTACAGGAGAATATCAACAACAGATCGGAAAAAAAATATCACACGATTCCTTTTTCCAGCGCGTTTTAAGCACGGGAAAACCCGGCATTATTAAAAATGTCAAAAAAGAATTTGCATGCAGTAATTGCGAACGGTATCTTTATTGCAAAGAACTGGCGAATTTGGCTTATCCTATTTTTTTGAAAGAAACGGCCATCGGAATTATCGGAATCATTGCATTTCGAGAAGAAGAACGAGAACGGCTGCTGCGAGATCAAAAAAAGCTGGAAGAATTCTTGCGCTGCATGAGCATCCTCATTGAAAGTAAGATCATCACCTATCAGCAAAGTGTGGATTATGAAAGTCAAATTCGCGAAGTCATCAATGTTGAAAAACGCCAAGTAGAGGCCAATCAGTTTTTGGGAAACAACCCGAAAGTTACTGAAATTTTACAGCTTGTACGAAAAATCAGCACGTCCAATTCCTCGGTGCTTATTACTGGTGAAAGCGGTACAGGCAAAGAAGTCCTTGCGAAAATGATCCATTCGTGCAGCAGCCGTAGTGACAAATTGATGATATCGGTCAACTGTTCCGCCATTCCGGAAACACTGGTGGAAAGCGAATTGTTCGGCTATGAGGGCGGAGCATTTACAGGAGCCAAAAAACAGGGGCATATTGGGAAATTTGAACTTGCAAACCACAGCACACTATTTTTAGACGAAATCGGAGAAATCCCCCTGCATGTCCAACCAAAATTATTGAGAGTATTGCAAGATCAGACGGTCGAACGGTTGGGCTCTAAACATCCCGTTCCAATCGATGTTCGGGTCATATGCGCCACCAATCGCAATCTTTACGAGATGATTCAGAAAGGCACCTTTCGGCAGGATTTATTCTATCGGCTGAATGTGATTCCGATTGAATTACCCCCGCTGAGAGAACGCCGGGAAGATATCCCGCTGTTTATTAAAACATTTATCGAGCACTACAATAAGCGGCTGAAAAAGCAGATCAAGGGCATTTCGCCTGCAGTTGAAAAAATTCTAATTCATTATGATTGGCCTGGAAATGTACGCGAACTTAAAAATGTCATTGAATATCTTGAAAATGTAGCAGACGGCGAAATGATTCAAATTTCGGATCTGCCGGATCATTTTTATAAATGCTCGAATTCTCATTTTATAGAGAAACCACTGCATGAACTCATGTGTGAGTATGAAAAACATATTTTAGAAAAGCTCATATTAAAAGCCACAACCTTAGAAAAAAAAGATGCACTCGCCAAACAGCTTGGCATCAGCCGCGCTACACTTTACCGCAAATTGTCGGCTTATCACCTGCTTTAATGTATGATTCTCATTTATAAGAAAAATTCTCAAATATAAGAACTTCATTTTATGCCATTCTATCAATCATTTTTGACGAAGGACTTGCTGTTGGG
This sequence comes from uncultured Clostridia bacterium, assembly GCA_938014855.1. Classification (GTDB taxonomy): domain Bacteria; phylum Bacillota; class Clostridia; order Oscillospirales; family Ruminococcaceae; genus Anaerotruncus. The sequence goes on from CALLQM010000443.1 coordinate 3,322, forward strand.
TTCTCAAATTTGAAAAATAAAAATCATTCATATCTACATAAACCCCCATTCTATGCAGGTTTACAGCTTGGCATCGAACTTGCTCTTATAAATCAGTGTAATAATTATTGGGGAGGCATTATCTTGAATACCGATAAAATCGTTGCACTGATAAAAGCAGAAATGAAACCGAGCATGGGCTGTACCGAGCCTGTAGCCGTGGGTCTGGCTGTTTCCAAAACATGCGTTTATCTCACAAAACCAGCGACTCATTTAAAACTCTTTATCAGCTCGAACATCTTTAAAAATGCTTACAGCGTCAAAATTCCAAATGCATGCAAACCTGGCATCCCGCTAGCGGCAACATTGGGATTTTTATTAAGCAAGCCGGAAAACACCATGGAAATTTTCGCAGATGTAAACAATGCACTGGTCGAACAAGCCGAAACACTCATTGCAAACGGATTTACCGAAATTGAAGTGCTGGAGGACAGTCGTTTTTACATTGAAGTGATTGCGAATAACGAAGACGAAACCGTTCGTACGATTACGCTCGACAGTCACGAAAACATGGTAAAAGTCATTAAGAATGACGAAGTCATAAAGAGCCAAGAACAACAAAACCAAGCGGAAGATAAAGAATTTGACATCACTTCCCACACCATCAAAGATCTCGTAAAAATCGCGGAATGCATTGAATTGGATAAAATCCGCTTTTTAACCGAAGCAATCGACATGAACTATAAAGCCGCGGACGAAGGATTTAAAGGCGACTACGGTTTGCGTATCGGAAAAACGATCAAACAGCAGATTGATGATGGTCTGTTTCAGCTCGATTTAATGTATTATGTCAAAATGGTTGTTGCTGCCGCGTGCGATTGTCGAATGGGCGGCGGGCAGCTCTCAGCCATGACGGTGTTAGGCAGTGGAAATCAGGGATTCGAAACGATTTTGCCGGTTGCGGCTACCGCAAAATATCTGCATTTGGAGGAAGAAAAGACTCTGCGGGCTGTCATGATGAGTATTCTAATTACCATTTACATCAAATATCATGTCGGCAGACTTTCCCCTATTTGCGGTGCAACATTATCCGGTGCGGCAGCATCCGGCGCAATTGCATGGCTGATGGGCGGAAACATCGACCAAATTGAAGGCGCAATCCAAAATATGCTGGGCAATCTATCCGGTATGATTTGCGACGGAGCGAAAGAAGGATGTTCGCTCAAATTATCAAATTGCGCAGGAGAAGCTGTCCTTTCTGCAAAACTTTCCACAAACAACCGAATCATTCAGCATACAGACGGAATCATTAGTTCAAATGTGGAAGATACCATTCGGAATGTTGCCGCTTTGTCAAAAATTGGAATGTCAAAAGTAGACATGAATATCATAGACATCATGCAGCAAAAACAGCCGGTTTAATGAAAGAATTCAGTTTCATATAAAAATTAAAGGAGTTGAGCGCAGTGTTAGAAAACAAACCACAATTCCCTCGATTAAGAAAAAAATTTGTTCATGGTCTTTCTCCACCTTTATGTTAAAATATGGTATAATATCTTGAGGCAAATTGCTTACCTATGTCAAATACTAAAAAATATGGAGAGAGAAGAGAGTGTGTGTTTATGAATAAGCAAATATTTAGCAGTCTGCCATTTAGGCTCTTGGCAGGCGTTATCATAGGTATTATTTTAGGCCTTATTGCAAATGTTGCGGTTATGAACATTGTTGTCGCCTTAAAATATGTCATGGGACAAATCATTAATTTCTGTGTACCGCTCATCATTATTGGATTCATTGCCCCATCCATCACAAAACTTGGCAGCAATGCTTCAAAAGTACTTGGTTTGGCTGTTGTTGTGGCATATTCTTCGTCTGTATTGGCGGCGTTTATGTCTATGGGAGCAGGCTATGCAATCATTCCAAACCTGTCCATTGTTACCGACCCAGATGGTCTGCGTGCGCTTCCTGACGTTATTTTCCAACTTCAGATTCCGCCGATTATGTCCGTCATGAGTGCATTGGTATTCTCGATGCTGGTCGGTCTTGCGGCTGCATGGACATCTGCAAAGGTTACGACAAATCTTTTGATCGAATTCCAAAATATCATTTTGGATGTCGTCAAAAAAATCATTATCCCGATTCTGCCGTTCTTTATCGCATCCACATTCTGTGCGCTATCCTATGAAGGAACGATTACAAAACAACTGCCAATCTTTATTGTTGTTGTATTGATTGTTATGTTGGGTCACTATATTTGGCTTGGAGTCTTATATTTGATCGCGGGACTTTATTCCAAAAAGAATTCACTGCAAGTTCTGCGTCACTATGGGCCTGCATATATCACAGCGGTCGGCACCATGTCTTCTGCCGCAACTCTTGCAGTTGCACTTAGTTGTGCTAGAAAATCCAATGTTCTGCGTAAAGATATGGTAGACTTCGGTATTCCGCTGTTTGCCAATATTCATCTGTGCGGATCTGTTTTGACGGAAGTCTTTTTCGTTATGACCATCAGTCAGATTTTGTATGGCTCGATGCCTTCTGTCGGCACAATGGTATTATTCATTCTGCTGCTTGGTATCTTTGCAATTGGTGCTCCCGGCGTCCCCGGCGGTACGGTTATGGCTTCGCTCGGATTAATTACCGGTGTGCTCGGCTTTAACGATACCGGTACGGCTTTGATGCTGACGATTTTCGCATTGCAGGACAGCTTTGGTACTGCTTGCAACGTAACGGGTGACTGTGCGCTCACACTAATCCTGACCGGATATATGGAAAAACATCATATCAAAGAACAAAAAATTGATTTAGCGATGTAATTAACATCATTTTCCAAATATTGAAATTGCATATTTCTTTATCGACATGGGTACATTATGAATGACATCATTGAGGAAAGAGGTGTCCCGAAGTTGGATAGTGTCTGTGCATATGCGTAATTGTTTATACAGTATGTGTATGCCGAAAAAGATTCAAACCATCAAGGAAGTCTCAAAATTCAAGCTTGTCTGAAAAGGCACCGTCTAGGCGTTTATCATTGCTTAGGCGGTGCTTTTGTATGCAAACGTTGACGCTTACAAGTGTCTTCGGTATAATAATAGTCAGCTATTATTTTTAAAATGTTCTGCACATTGCTGCAGTTCTCCTAGCGTTGCAATTTCAACGCCGGATTCTAGTATTTGATTTTTGACATTGATTGGCAGAGATTCAAAATACTCCCGCAAATCCGGATTGTTTTCATAAAACGTACTCACAGATTCACCCCCCGTTTCCATATTCATTTGTTAGTATTTCCATCCCCGCTATCATTATCAATTCACCTGTTTTTAAGGAAGAATATTATGGATCAATTTTCAAAATGGTTTGAATTAAACAGCGGCTATACCTTACACCGCCTGCGGATTCGGCCGCTAAAAGGGTGCTGTAAAAACCATCTTTGCGAACTGGAAAAACAAATCTATCTTCCCGCTGTAAAAGAACCGCTTCCATTGTTTCAATGTGGTGTTTGCAAAAGGTATTATGCCCGAACAGACCGGGGTTTTTATCACATCGACCATTTGCTTAGATATCGAGTGGAAACCAAAACCACTCAAAATAATTAACAGCACAAAAGGACACGTCCATTCAATAATGGACGTGTCCTTTTTATCGTTTTTACAGTTTGATACAAAAAGCCAAGCTCTAAGAAAAAGCAGGTTAGTTACCAACCCATTCAACTTCGCATACGATACTTAATGGAGCCACCAACAAGCGGCGGCAGTATGAGGGTGGCAGACTGCCCATGAATAGCCCGCTTATGATGACCTGCCGCATCATATATGGAAAGGGAACTGTAACCGGCCGGTTATATGGCGGTTCCCTTTCCAGAAGTACATCCATCAACTCACCCGAAGGAATTTTTTATTCCAGCAGTTCCTTACGCATCGCCAGCAAAATCTTTTTCTCCCTTCGGGAGACCTGCACTTGTGTCATGCCCAACACTTCAGCAGTCTGCGTTTGGGTCTTGTTGGCAAAATAGCGAAGAACAATCAATTTCCTGTCACGGGGCTCCAAGCCCCCTACCACCTGCTGCAGTGAAATGATGTCTGCAAGCATTTCTTCGGGTGAATCCATGGGCACATCCGCCTGGCCGCCGCCGGATTCCTCGCTTTGTGTGAGTGAAATCGGCGGCGATGCCGCGCATATCGCCTCTACAATCTGTTCTTCGGGAAGTTCCATCGATTCTGCCAGTTCTGAGACGGTCGGCTCTCTGCCATATTGATACGACAGCCGCTCGCGTTCCCTTCCAATTTTAATGGAAAGTTCTTTGAGCGAACGGGAAACTTTAATGGCTCCGCCGTCACGAAACAAACGGCGCATCTCACCCAAGATCACGGGTACGGCATAAGTGGAAAAGCGTACCCCTCGATTCTCATCAAATGCATCCGTAGCTTTACATAGCCCCATACAGCCGGCTTGAAACAGATCATCATATTCAATTCCCCTGCCTTTAAATCTGTGGGCGCAGGAGTGTACCAATCCAATATTATTGGAAATGGTCTGTTCCCGTTTGTCCGCTGCGCAGTCAATCATGCCTTGCTCATGCCTCCTTGCAGCGAATGCTCCTCTCCAGCACCACCGTTGTTCCCTTACCCTCTTTTGACGTGACCTTAACTTTGTCCATCAGGCTTTGCATAACAGCAAATCCAAGCCCCGCACGCTCTTCTTCGGGCGCAGAGGTATACATTGGTTCCATTGCCTTTTGGACATCAGAGATGCCACAGCCTTTGTCACGGATTCGAATAACAACGCGGTTGTCCGGCAGGATCTTCGCAGTTATGTAAACAGTGCCAAGACAATGACGATAGGCATGGACAATGCAGTTAGTCACCGCCTCACTGACAGCAGTTTTTATGTCAGATATTTCTTCAATTGTTGGATCCAGCTGTGTGATAAAGGCCGCTACAGCCGTACGCGAAAACGATTCGTTGACCGAGCGCCCCTCAAATTGAAGCTTCATCGAATTGATTGCTTTCATCTTTCGTTTCCTCCGTTTTTAGCAGATTTTGTGGGGTGCCGCTCAGGCCTGTCCATAATTGCAAGACGGTCGAGTCCCGCCAAGATCATCACTTTCTTCAGATGGCTTGCAATATTCGTAAGGTATAGTTCGCCTTCCACTTCTTTCATAAGTTTATAGCGTCCCATCACCAGCCCGATCCCTGACGAATCCATGAAACTCACATCCCTGAAATCCAAATCCAGTTCGCGCACTTGTCCCTTGATCACGGCGTCGTCGATCATTTCGCGCATTTCTTTAGCGCTGTGATGGTCGATATCACCAATGATATGCGCTATCATGATTTCATCCGCTATGTCGATTTGCACAGCCATAATTTCCAGTCTCCTTTATGTGAATTGTCCTTTGCCAGCGATTGGTACAAGCCTTCCACGCACCTTTCTGCGGTTTACACGCTCGTATACAACAAAAAAGCTCTATCACAAGGATAGAGCTTTTTGTATAAAAAGGTTGTCGAAGCGCGTCAGTCGGCGTTTAAAATCACATTTCGCATCTGTCCGGCCAAATATAAGGAACCGCAGATCACCACAGCACCCTGTTCCGATGCGGCCACAGCCGAAGCCAGTTCCCATGCTTCCTCAATCGAGTGTGCGGCGGAAGCAGGAAGTCCCAGCTTGTCCGCGCGTGCCGCTAGTTCATGCCCGTCCAATGCACGGGGATTATCCGGAGTCACACAAATAAGACGCCGAAAATGGGGCGCCAGCAGTTTGAGAGCGTCTGTACTGTTTTTATCCGCAAGCATACCCATCACCGCTGTAATTGGGCGTTTGCCCAAAAGGGATAAGCTTTCCGCAAGCGCTTTTGCCCCTTGCGGATTATGCGCACCATCCAAAATCGTCAGCGGATGCCTGCACACAATTTCCATTCTTGCAGGAAAACGAACGAATGCGAGCCCTTCCTGCACAGCCTGCATCGAAAGCGGTTGATTTGTGCATTGCTGTACGGCCAGTTCTGCGGCTTTCATCGCCGTCAGCGCATTAGCAATCTGATATTGTCCTAACAGCGGCACATGCATGCTAAAACCCTGATAAACAAAATCGGTACCGTTTAGGCTTAAGCGTACCTGTTCTGCCGCGTTTAAAGTGGGCTG
>CALLQM010000444.1 GCA_938014855.1 uncultured Clostridia bacterium
CATAACAGGCAATTGTTTTATGTTCTGCACCGTGATACTGAAAAACGCGGTGGATATCTTTTGTACGGGATACCGCATATAAATACAAGATAAAAATTCCGATTTTCAAAATACCCTCTGCGATTGTAAACAGATAATTGGGAGCGGAAAGCGTGTTTCCAAGGAACTTTACGATTGCGGCCGGCAAAAGCATGAATAGGCCGACTGTGATGACAGCGGCGACAATCGTGACCAATGCATTAAACAGCCACGACACTTTGTCTCCTAAATGTTTTTCCAGCCAAATTTCCAGCTTGGACGGTGTTTCATCTTCATCTGCTCCGGAAATTTCAGCGGATTTCATTAAACATTTATATCCAATCGCCAGCATGGAAAACAAATTAAAGATTCCACGTACAAGCGGCAGTTTGGTATACCATTTATTTGCGCCGGTATCCCATGTTTCCGAATGAATTGTGCCATCTGGTTTTCGAACGGCCATAGCCGATGTGCGCGGTCCGCGCATCATAACTCCTTCAATTAAGGCTTGTCCGCCGATGGACGTCTTTTTTATCGCACATTTACTTTCTGCCAAATAATCAAATCCTTCCTGCTCCCGTAAAAACTGCGGTTCAATCTTTATTTATAGCGATCATGCGAAAGATGAGCACTCTTATTATAAAGGTTAGAATGTGAATAAATCAACTCTCAATGCTGATACAATGGGAGCATGATGATTACTTTTGTTCCGACGCCTTCTTTTGATGTAATATCCAAAGAACCGCCATGCATGGTAATGATTTCATCTGCGACTGCAAGCCCAATTCCTGAACCACGGCGGGTTGAATTTGCTTTAAAGAATTTTTCTTTTACTTTTGAAATATCTGAATCTTTGATTCCGATACCCGTATCGGAAACAGAAATGCAAATCGTTTCGCCGGTTACAATGGTGCGAATTTTAATCGAATCCCCGCTGTCGGAATATTTTAAAGCATTGTCAATAATATTTACGAATACTTGACGCAGACGGTTTCTGTCTCCGAAAAACGGAGCAATTTGATCAGATTCCTGATAAATCAGCTGCTTGTTTTCATGCTTTGCACGTTCCTCAAACATCAGCACAGCATCAGAAAGTTCAGCAATTAAATCCAATTTATCTTTGACAAGCTTCATGCGGCCATTTTGCAGGCGGCTGAAATCCAGCAGTTCTTCTACCATTTGTGCGAGACGCTCTGTTTCGCCGGTAATAACGCGCATCCCTTTGCTCACCAATTCTCCATCCACCTCATGCCCCATATCAGCCAGCGTTTCAGACCAGCCTTTGATAGCGGTGAGAGGCGTGCGCAATTCATGTGAAACCGACGAAATAAAATCGTTTTTCATTTTTTCATTGGCAGAAAGTTCTTCCGCCATGTAGTTAATTGTATCACAAAGATCACCAATCTCATCATCGTTTTTCTTTAACAACCGCGCATTAAAATCACCTTGTGCAATTTTGCGTGCGGTATCGCCCACTTCACCCACTGGATTTACAATGGAATTAATAAAGTAGGAACTGGAGAAGATGACAAAAAAGATGATTGCAACGCCTACAAGCGTTAAAATTAAGATTAAAAACACAATCTGCCGGTCAATTTTATCCAACGAAACCGCAAACCGCATTGCCGCAAGCTGTTGATCCACAACCGGGGACGCAACTGTGACTGCCATGATGTTTTCTCCGTTGATAACGCCGTTAAATATACCGATTCCTACGGACATTGCATCGTCAAAATCTTGCGTCTGAATGGTATAATCTGCCTCAAATCCACTGGAAGTAAAGGTTACTTTGCGGTCTAAATCGACCGTCATAAGCTCCATATGGTTGCGCTCATTAAAATTTTCGACCAAACTGCGCACCTGTTCAGAAAAATTCCCCGACATATCTTCCGAATAGTCGGTGAGCTGATTCACGACATAGTTTGCCTGCGCCATGATAGCGGCTTGGACGCTGTTATAATAAAAAGCACGGATCCCCATGGCAAAGCCGATTTCAAGAGCAATTAGAATCACCAAAATAACGCCTAAGTTATTAAATAACCAGCGTTTTGTAATTTTCTTTACAGCCATGACGATCCCTCCTTTCCAGCCGCCGATTAAGCACCGTTATACGGTTACTTTTGCGCCCACTTATAGCCGTAGCCCCAAACGGTCAGCAAATATTGCGGTTCGGAAGGCTGATCTTCCAGTTTCATACGTAGACGCCGGATGTTGACGTCCACAATCTTAATATCTCCGAAATATCCTTCGCCCCACACTTTATTCAGAATATCCTGTCTGCCAAGTGCGGTGTTGGGGTTGTTAAAGAAATATTCCAAAATTTGATATTCAACTTGTGTCAATTCAAGTATTTTACCGTTTTTAGAAACCGTTCTGCTTTTCATATTAAGGACAAACGGTCCGGATTTTAGCTCGGTGACAACTTCTGGCTGTGCTTTTTCAGCCGCCATGGTGACACGGCGGTGGATTGCATCCACACGAGCGACCAGTTCCGATGGGGAGAACGGCTTGGTTACATAGTCATCGGCTCCAATCATCAGACCGTTGACTTTATCCATTTCCTGACTTTTTGCAGTCAGCATAATGATGCCGACGGAAGCGTTTTTCTCCCGCATTCTGCGGCAAACCTCAAACCCGTCGATACCGGGCATCATCACATCCAGCAAAACGACATCAAAATAGTAAGGATTACGGTCGAAAACCTGCATAGCTTCTTCGCCGCTTGCAACATCCACCACTTCGTATCCGGAACGTTTGAGATTGATCACTTCAAAGTCACGAATTGCATCTTCATCCTCTACGATTAAAACACGTTTCATGTTAAGACCACCTTTCATTGTCAGTTTACAGCAACGTAAATATGCGGTTGGGGTTTTGGTTTGATAACTGATATGCTCCAATCGAAAGACTGCTGTTTACTTTTTCCGGAATGTAAGCATAGTACGTAAACATACCGCGTGTATCCAATTCTGTGTATTTTTCCAAGAACTTATCTTGATAACCTTTTTTTGAAACAACACGGATTCTCAGCAATTCCCCGGAAAGATCACTAAATGGGTCTTCGCGCGACGCATTGTACTCAATAAACCGCCATTCACTGGTTTCGGGCTGTGCGAATACGGTCACCTCATCGATCCATTCTTCCGGAAAATTCACGCGGTACCCTCCTGCACGGTTGATCACCGTAGCCAATACCCGCTCAAGATTGTCATTTTTTAACTGCTTATACTCGGTCAAATATAAAGCTTCACTGTCTTTTTGCTTTTTGTAGCCGGGAAGGAGCCGCGAAGTGGGAATTTCAATGATGGTATCCCCATTGATATCTGTGCAGACGGCCTCTTTGGAAATGTCTTTGCCATCGGAGGAAACATCACGCAGTGTCATCTCATAAAGTGAACTTACGTTTTCATCGCCGCGGGTTCCATAGCTGATAACAGGGGTAAGCAGTCCCTGTTTGTCTAACGAAAACACTTCCGTAGCCAACTGATCGCCATACAGCAGCTCATCAATAAAAATGCCTTGGCGGCGTTCGTTGATTCTGCCGGCTGTCACCCCGACAAATTCGGAAATCGAATCCGAAAGAGGATGTTCACTGTAAAGACGCACAACATTTGAGCTGCTGTCATAGGATAGTTGTTTAATCCATGATGATTCCAATCGGTTCCGTTCATCTCTGCTGAATAAAAAGATGTCGTCCAATCCGTTTTTATCCATATCATTGATTAGGTAGGAATCATAGTAGTTAAAATCGGTTTTACCGGCACTGTCTCGAAACAGCAAACGCTCCAGCTTTCCGTCGGTACAGGTGTAAAGCTCCAGCTGTTTTTCGGACTCTTCTTCACTGCTCCAACCAATGATGACATCTTCCTGTTCTTTATCGGAAATGTGCGCAAAAGCAACAAATTCCACTTCCTGGCTTGCGCCGGCAAGTGCATTTACTGCACGCCATGTACCGTCTTTTCTGTCCAAAAGGGCGACACGGGCAGTACTGCTCAGCCCAATGGAATAAAAAGCAAGCGCCTCTTCTTCTTCGTCATCATCTAAATTATAGTAAACATAAGCAGAGCGGAAATTACCGCTTTTGGGGTATTTTAAGGTGAAATCCTGCGTTACAGATTCCCGCAGGGCATCATCGAGCGCTTTTTGCTCGGCGGTCAGCTTGGGAGGCTGCATTAAATCTTCCGTAACGGGGCTAAATCCGGTGCATGAGGAACATAATACCGACAGAACCATTAAGATGGCGATCAGAATTGTTCTTCGCATCAAAAAATTACCCCTTTCTTCCAGTAATTGTGCATAAAACGATATGATAATTTTATAGCAAAACAGGCGGAATGTCAACAAAAGCAAGTGCGGATAAACAAAAAGCCACCGTTTTTTGCGGCAGCTTGTACATTATCGTTGCGTATTTTTATAAAAAATGCTAAAATAACGAAAAGCGATTTGCTAACGCTTAATTTCAGTCGGATATGCGATCTTTGCTTCCGAATTTTGAATTAGATTTAAGAGCGAGGAAGCAAACAACGGATACTCCTGCGAAAGCCATTCGGTCGTTACCGCAAGCGGTTCAAGATCTTCAATGCGTTCCATTTCTGCGGCAGGTTCGCCTTTTGAAATGGACTTTGCATTTGCATAAGAAATCTGCATGGCGGCTTCTGCATAACTCTGCGAAACGACGTCCGGAATCGCAAACATCGCCGATTGATTTTTTGGATTGGCCGTATAAACCAGACGGAACATGCGATAAACCGACAGCATCAAGAATGAAGAAACCTCATTAATCAGTGGTTTGCATTTGCTGCGGGAAAGCAGATCGAACAAGATGTTTAAAGAGTTTGCGATTAATTTTTTATTCAGTATGGGTAGTACTCCAGCTTTAAACACATTTTCTTTCCCCATTGCGTCAGGTTCGGGAATGTCCTCCACCGTTAATTGTGTACCGGTACGGTCCGGAGAACGTCCCAGCAGATAATCGCAGGAGACATCATAAAAATTTGCACAGCGAACTAAAAAATCAAGCCCGCATTCGCGGATCCCTTTTTCATAATGGGAAAGGAGAGCCTGTGAAATACCGAGCTTGGATGCGGCAAATTTTTGACTTATTCCGCGTTCTTTGCGCAGCAAAGTAAGGACTCGTGGAAAATCAGCGTTCATGTCAATACCCCTCAAAAAACCTATTTATCTATTTATGGGCAACAAAAAAAAGACGTGCCCCAGGTCTTTACGTATTGTAAATTATATAATACAAAAAACATTTTGTAAATAGCTAGACGGAATATTATAAATATTTGTAGAATAAAGTCAAAAAGGGGATCATAATTTATGCTAACATACAAAATACATTTGATTCGCCATGGACTTACACAGGCAAACTGGGAGGGCCGTTACATCGGCACCACCGATCTGCCTCTTTGTGAACAGGGGCGGCAAAAGCTGGAACAGCTTTATAACACGAGTGATTATCCGGCTGTTGACATTGTTTATACCAGCCCGCTTAAACGTGCGGTTGAAACGGCCGAGATTTTATTTCCGGACCGTTTGATTGAACCGGTCCCCAATTTAAGGGAACTTGATTTTGGTGATTTTGAAGGAAAAACCGCGTTTGAGCTTGAAGATGATCCCGCGTTTCGTCTGTGGATTTCTTCTCCGGAAGGGTGTCCTCCTCATGGAGAATCCATTCAGTCGTTGAAAAAGCGTTCGATTGAAGCGATCGCTTATATCTTCGGACAGATGATGGAGAAAAAAATGAAATCCGCGGCGGTTGTAACTCACGGCGGTTTGATCATGAATCTTTTGGCAGAAATGGGACTGCCCGAACGAAAGGCAATGCGCTGGACGGTACAGGATGGCCGAGGCTATACGCTTCTGCTGACCACGCAGATGTGGATGCGCGATAAAAAGTTTGAGGTATATGAACAAATCCCTTACGAAAAGCTGCAAGAAGAGTTAAATTGGGATGAAATAGAAAACAATTTATAAAATAGTAGACTTTTTTAATTCGTAATCGTAAAATATAAAATAAGTCAATTGCAATCTATAATAAAGGAGACTACCGGATGAAACAAGTGAAGATCTGCGTTTTGGAAGGAGACGGTATTGGACCTGAAATTGTAAAGCAGGCGGTAAAAGTGCTAAAATCCGCTTGTAATGCACGCGGCATTGAACTAGAATTGACCAACGCACTATTGGGCGGCGCGGCGATTGATGCCGTAGGAACACCGCTTCCGGATGCAACGATTGAACAGTGCAAAAAATCGGATGCCGTGCTGTTAGGTGCTGTCGGTGGCCCGAAATGGGACAGCCTTCCGTCTGAACAGCGCCCGGAAAAGGGACTTTTGGGGATTCGTTCGGCTCTTGGGCTTTACGCAAACCTGCGTCCGGCTGCAATTTTTCCGGCGTTGCGGTCTGCATCTCCGCTGAAAGATGACATTATTCGTGATGGCATCGATATATTGGTCGTACGGGAACTGACCGGTGACGTTTACTTTGGAAAACATGCTAGAAAGCAGGAAAACGGGTACGAAACCGGTTATGATATCATGCAGTACAGTACGTATGAAGTGGAACGCATTGCAAGAACGGCTTTTGAGCTTGCGCGGAAAAGAAACCGCCGCGTAACTTCTGTGGATAAAGCAAATGTGCTGGAAACTTCGCGTGTTTGGCGGGAAACCGTTACCCGTATTGCGAAAGAATATCCCGATGTAGCGCTTAGCCACATGTATGTGGACAATGCGGCTATGCAGCTGGTACGCAATCCTGCGCAGTTTGATGTGCTGGTAACCGGAAACATTTTTGGCGATATCCTTTCGGATGAGGCATCGATGATTTCCGGCTCAATCGGTATGCTCGCATCCGCAAGTCTCGGCAGCGGGAAACTGGGGCTGTATGAGCCGATTCATGGCAGTGCGCCTGATATTGCGGGCAAAGGTCTTGCCAATCCGCTTGCAACGATTCTTTCTGCTGCGATGATGCTGCGGTTTTCGCTTGATTTACCGGAACTTGCCGATGCAATTGAAAAAGCAGTCGAAAACACATTGGATGCCGCGCGTACAGCGGATATCCAAGATCCATCCTTGCCAGTTTACACCACGGAAGAAATGGGCAGTTATGTGGCCGATCAAGTTGGTCAGCTGCTCAATAACAACAAAGACTAGAAATGATCAGTCTATAGGAGGCTAAATGATGGGACTATCCAAAATGATTAAAACAAATGCGAAACGATCTCTTGCCGGATCGTGGGGTGCGGCAATTGGTGTACTCGTAATTACCATACTTCCGTCAATCGTAATTAATGTAATTGAATATGCAATCCGCAAAGTAACCGGTATAGCAGAGTATATGGATTATGCGGAAACAGCATCGGTTGCATTTGATGATATGGCGAATGTGGCGTTGGTATCGACGCTGATTTCGGTTTTGATTACCTTATTAATCTTTTTCATTATGACACCATTGAATCAGGGAAGTAACCGCTGGTTCTATCGCCGCACCGGTGGCGAGCAGGATTCGGTTTCGTCCGTATTCTATTATTTTGAAAGTGCAAAGCAGTATTTTCGAACCTTGGGGCTTTACTTTCAAATCGGTGTTCGCATGTTCCTGTGGATGCTTTTGCCGACCATTCCAATGATAGCGTTTATTGCATTCATGGGCATTGCGAATGTGATGATGGGAACGGATACTCCCAGTTCGGCTGGCGCAATCTTTATGATTTTAGCCATTGTTTGGACAATTATTTTGGTCATTCTTTCGGTCATTATTTCTTTGCGTTACTTCCTTGCGCCGTATATTTTGGCGGAACATCCCGAACAAAAGGCAAGCAAATGCATCAAGGATAGTGTCAAAATGGTAAAAGGACATAAAGCGGAACTGTTTGTCTTTATGCTTTCCTTTATCGGTTGGGGACTTCTCTGCATTTTTATTATCCCGCTTTTCTATGTCATTCCTTATATGAATGCATCGTTTGCAATGTATGCGCGTTATCTCATTCAGCTTGGAGAAAACGGTGAAGATTCAGACAACCGAACCAGAGAATATATTTACAAACCGGATATTGACCGTTATATGGAAGAACAAACAGGTTTATCCGATGAGGCATCTGAACAAAATTCGGAACCGATTGAGCAATCCAATCTGCCGGAACTATAAAGTGGCAATGCATAAAACAGCCGCAAAGCAATCTGCTTTGCGGCTGTTTTTTCGTTTACAAGAATGTTAAATTAATTGTTTGCCGGAAAGAAGCTGTTCTAAACAATCAGCACATACATTTCTTCCTTTAAAGCTGATCACATCAACAGCGCTGTTGCAGAAAATGCATGCGGGCTCATATTTTTTTAATATGATTTGATTGCCATCCACATATATCTCCAGGGAGTCTTTCTCGTTGATATCTAAAGTACGCCGTAATTCAATTGGAAGAACTATTCTACCTAGTTCGTCAACTTTTCTAACAATGCCGGTAGACTTCATCGTCAATACCCTCCTATATATCGTAAAATTGAAAATCAATCCTACTTACCAATATAAACCAATTTTGGCAAAAAGTAAATATTTAATTATTAAAAGGTCGGATTTTGTAAGTTTTACAAAAAACATAACTGATAAAACTGTGGAATATAAATAGGCAAGGAGGTAGAAAACGATGATGAATTACATATTTGGCGGAATGATTTTACTTTCTTTTGTATTCTCAATTTTGAATGGACGCCTTGACCAGCTTTCCAGTACTGCGCTGGAACAAGCGGGAAATGCAGTAGAACTCACCTTTTCGCTCACGGGAGTTCTATGTTTGTGGAGCGGACTAATGAAAATTGCACAAAAATCGGGTTTGACAAAAGCGCTTGGAAAAGCATTGTCTCCTTTGACAAAACGTCTTTTTAAGGGACTCAACCAACAGGGTGAAGCGATGCAGGCAATCTGCATGAACATCGTCGCGAACTTTCTAGGGCTAGGGAATGCCGCGACACCGCTGGGCATCAAAGCAATTTGCGCGATGAAAAAAGAGGAAAATGCAAAGAGCGCCACGAATAATATGGTTACCTTTGTAGTGCTGAATACGGCATCTTTTCAATTGATTCCTACCACAATTGCATTACTGCGTATGAACAACGGAGCGGCGTCTCCGTTTGATATCATGCCTGCTGTTTGGATATCTTCATTGACATCGGTTGTGATAGCGATAACCTGTGCTAAATTGATGGCACCATTGTGGGGGAAAAGCAAATGATCGCAGCTGTTATACCACTTGTCATATCAATTATTGTGGGATATGGTCTGATAAAAGGTGTCGATGTATTTGATTTGTTTTTAGAAGGTGCAAAAGAAGGCTTAATGACTGCGGTACGGATTTTGCCCGCTCTAGTCGGGCTGATAGCCGCAGTAGGCATGTTTCGGGTGTCGGGAGGCTTGGATATCCTCTCATGGGCGCTTCAGCCGA
>CALLQM010000445.1 GCA_938014855.1 uncultured Clostridia bacterium
TATCGAAGTTCTCCTTCTTTAAAATGTAAATTTGCCGATGCAAGGTCGTTAAGCGTTGCATAATCTAGCGATCCAATACAACTATGTCCTGTCAAATCAGGGATTTCCCGTTTACTCGCAGCGATGTTGTCCCACTCTGTAATCTGCACCTCGCGGTTTGTTCGCGGGAGGTTCATTCGCTTAGTATAAAAATCCAACTTGGTTTGGCGGTCATATTCTTTTTTGATAAACTCAGCATCCATCTGCGTTTTTAGGTCCGGAAAATACGGAAGTGACGGATTAGCTTTTACCCATAGTTTAGGATCGTTGCATTCTTTATCGTTGTCCATTTTATATAGCAGCGGGCATAATCCAAGATTGGTAATTTCACCATTCAGCACGTCATGTGCAAGACGAAGATCATCGTCCAGCACGCCGTCCCGCACATAGCCATTGGTCGTGATTTTAAAAATGCGGCTGTGTTTGCGTTTTCCGAATCCGGATTGAAATGTACCCATCGTCGCAGAATTCTCGTATTCGTGTTCTTCATCAAAAATTAAGCGCGCCGACCGTTTGCCATCCTTGGTTCGAGCGTTCGATGTGTTAAATTTTATGTATGAATGTGTGTTTAGATTTCTAATTTCAACCTTTGTTTTATAAAACCACTTTTTTGATTTTGCCCACGTGCGTTCCAGCATAGTGTGAATATCTTCAAACGATGTTTTTGCTTGATCTTCGCTGTTTGCAATGATATCCACGTTGTAGCCTTTTACACCGTGATACTTGGTTGTGAGGTACCAAGCAAGCCCCGAAATGAACCCGTTTTTTCCATTTCCCCGCCCCATCATAATCAGAAATTCATTGAAAACAACCGTATTTCTCGACTTGTAATAGCAATGAATCAGTGCAATCACGAACAATTCCCAAGGCAAAAGTGTCAATTCAAAATACCGCTGGATGAGGTCAACGGCTTTATCGATTTGCTCTGTACGTATCTCTACATCAGGGTTAGACAACTTTTTTTCAATGTAGTTCATCGCAAGGTGAATTTCTTTAGAAGCGGGAACTTGTCCAGAACGAATAGTGCCGATATAATCGTCAATGTATTTACATTTCGTCATCGGCACCGCCATCTATCTGAGCGGGGCTAATGCCGAGACTGTTCAGCAGTTTCAGCATTTGAGCGTTTATTTTAATTAGGTCAACAACTGAATCATTTCGCTTTAAGTTTTTTCCGGCTTGTGTAATGGTTTCAACCGTTACGCCTCGTTTTTCAATGTCTTTAATCAATAAGTTTTTCGTATCCCACAACTTCATGTAATCAGAAACCATGTCGGTGTAATACGTCCCTATCGTCCCGTTGCGGTCCAGTTGATCAAGCAGATCCTGCCGAATTTGATCCCGCAGCTGTTCACGTTTTGTTTTTCTCGGCACGCTTACCACCTCCTCACATGTGCGCGTGGAAAATATCTTTTGTCTACAACCCTGCCGAGTAACGCAGTGTAAACTTAAAATGCGTTTTTATTTGACCGGGGGTATCTACCAGCGTTCCGCCGTCAAGGGTTTTTGTTTCTTGCCATGATACGGAAGCCGTTCCGGATGGCATACCGTTTCGTGGCATTCCTTGCAGACCGAAACTAGATTCCGTTTGACGTTACCATCATCATCCACATAAGTTTTGCTTAGCGCCAGTTCCGGATGTTTGCGTACATAGTTTACGTGGTGCACGTGGTTTGCTGGTTTATAAAATCCCTTGGCTTTACAGATTTGACATTCTCCTTTGTCTGTCGCCAACACTTCCCGACGAAGCCTGCGCCACTGCGGTGAAACATAAAATTTGTGAATGTTACCGGATGTGATAAGCTGTTGAATCATCTTTGCAGTCAACTGCAAAATCCCACCTTTTTAACATAATCGGAGTTATTTTCGTTAGCTACGCTTTCGGTAGCGATCCGGATATCTTTCAAATCTTTGAGAGCCGCTGTAAGCTGTTTAAGTCCCGTTCTGTCTATGCCTCCGACTATAAATAGCTTTTCCTCGTTTTCCTCGATAACCTCTTTGGGCGGTATTGTAACGCCGCCGCCCATCGGTGTCGCATTTTATCGTTGTGCGCCAACATCAAGCTCATTCGTCTTGCAAAGTGTCGGTCTTTCCCGACTGCCACCGGTTAACCATTTGGTTTTGTTTGTTCAGTAGGAGCTAACTGCCGAAAAAGAACGCTCCTAAAATTGGCGCAGTGTTGAGGTGTTGCCTCCAAGTTGTTGAGTTGCTACCCAACAAGCTCTACTACATGTGAGGGCGGTATTATCGCCGCCGCCCATCGGCTGGGCTCCTGCGTCCCTGTTTTTGGGTTTATACCCGTGGATGTACTTCGCACGCCCACCCATTGGCGTTTCGGGTTTAAATTAAATCCGCTAAAATTTTGTTTTC
>CALLQM010000446.1 GCA_938014855.1 uncultured Clostridia bacterium
TAAAGCACCATATTATTACTCGGGGGGGATCAGCAATCCAATCGTGCCGGATGCTGCCACAGTTGCAGCAGAAAATGGCTTACTGTAGCCTCTTTCCTCCATTGGATCACACATAACAGCGCCAATGGCCGCAGTCGTTGCAGGCGCCGAACCGGAAATCGCACCAAAAAAGGTACAAGCAATGGTCGATACAATTGCAAGACCGCCTGTCATGCGTCCTACAAAAGCTGCCGCGAGGTCGGTCAATTTCTTAGAAACACCGCCGCGCGCCATTATATTTCCGGAAAAAATAAAGAACGGGATTGCCATGAGTGTAAACGAATCGATACCCCGGAACATTTTTTGAACAAGGTTTAAAACCGGAATATCACCAAAGAAGAAGACTGCCGACATTGAAGCAATTGCAAGACAAAATGAAATGGGAACCCCAATTAAAAGCAATGCAATAAAAAATAAAAATAATGAAATGGATAGCATTTTGGAACCTCCTTTACTTACGCCGCAACATCAAGTTCCGGCTTGATTGTCCGGATGATCTTTTCAATTGTAAATAGTGCCATTATGGAATAGCTGATTGGTATTTTCATAAAAATATACCCAATCGGCAAAAAGTCAATATTGACGAGTGTTTGTCCATTACTCAGCACCTGTGCCACTAAGCCAGACGACATATACACAACGACCGATAGAAAAGTCAGAACAATACAGTGAGCAAGAACCTTTACCCACTTTTGCAAACCGGCAGGCAAACGTTCTACAAATGAATTAACGCTTATGTGACCATCCGCTTTCAAAACAACAGCCGCACCAAAATAAGCTAAAAATGAGAACAAATAGGTCGAAAGTTCCTCCGACCAAGCAATTGGTTTACTTAAAACAAATCGAAATATCACCTGTGTAAAGACCATTCCGCTCATTACCAGTAAGAGTAAGATAATAAATCCTGTAAGGATTTTATTTAAAATGTTATTGACCTTACATAGAGCTCGAAACATCTGAACTCTCCTCTCCTGCCGAGGGCTGAAACAAGCCCTCGGCAAACCTTTTACAATTATTTGCGCACCATATCAATGACTTCTTTGTATTGATCATAAAACGTATCATAGACGGGCTGAGATGCTTCTTTAAATGCCTCACGGTCTATTTCATTCACCTGCATCAGCTCTTTGAGCTCCTCCAGCTGTTTGTCATAGTTTTCTTTGGCATTATCAAAGGACCACTTTGAAACTTCCTTACCTGCATCCAAGACGATCTGCTGTTGTTCTTTTGTCAATTTGTTAAAGGTCTGTTTTGCCATTTTTCTCGGCTCTGCGGTATGGACATGGCGAGAAATAGAAAGATATTTCTGAACTTCAAAGAACTTTTTATCCAATATGTTGGAGAACGGATTTTCCTGAGCGTCTACGGTTCCAAGTTGTAGAGCAGAGTAAAGTTCACCAAACGAAATGTTGGTTGCACTTGCGCCATATGTATTAAATGCTTCCATGTTTGGTTTTGTACTAGAGGTTCTAATTTTGATCCCTTTTAGATCATCCGGAACAGTAATCGGCTGTTTATTGTTGGTGATCTGACGGAATCCATTTTCTAACCAAGAAGCAACAATGATATTTTTTTCTTCCAACTTTTTGGACAGCATATCGCCCAGTTCACCATTTAAATGTGTATAGACTTCATCCGTATCTTCAAAAAGGAACGGCATTCCAAGACCGCCTATTTCCGGCAAAATGGTTACCAATTTATCATCCGATGTAACCGCAAAATCAATCGTACCAAGTTGGATTGCTTCGGTTACTTCTTCCTGTGATCCCAGCTGGTTAGCAGGAAAAACCGTAATTTTGATGGAGCCGTTGGAAGCCTCTTCCACCTTTTCTTTAAACATCTCTGCGGCAGTATTATACGGGTGATCTGTTCCTGAAGGATGGCTGAGTTTTAGTTCGATTACTTCATCCGAACCGGATGCGGACGCAGCGCTATTGGCAGCTTTCTGCCCGCCGCATGCGGAAAACAGGGAACACACCGTCACGAGGGATGCCAATAGTGCTGCAGTTTTGATTGTCTTTTTCATAATTAATCTCCCTTTCTCTCATTAACAGCTCATTAATTAAAGCTACACTGCTGGACCGTAATATTGATATGATGACCGCTATAATTTCCAGGAACATTTTTGTGCAGATCTTTTGCTACTGCAAGCAGAGCCTCAAAGTCAATACCTGTATCAAATCCCTCCTGATGAAGCATATAGATAAAATCCTCACTGGAAGTATTTCCAGTC
>CALLQM010000447.1 GCA_938014855.1 uncultured Clostridia bacterium
ATTACGAAAAATTACCGTTTAGAATTGATAATTTCGTTTGCCTTAGCATAAACAGCCTCGGCGTCAATGTCGATAAATTCATTATTTTCATAAAGAATTTTTCCGTTTACCATCGTTAGCTTAACATTTTGTTTGCTTCCGCTGTAAACAATGTTTTTGGTAATATGATTAATCGGCTGCATATTCGGCTGTTTCAGGTCAATTACGATTAGATCAGCAAGTTTTCCTTCACTCAAAGTGTCGCACTCCGTAAGACCCATGGCTTTTGCGCCGCCAACTGTTGCCATATATAAAACTTCATTTGCATCGACTGCCGAAGCATCCTGCTCCTTAATTTTCTGCAAAGCAGTCGTTAAAAACATTTCCCGAAACATGTCAAGGCAGTTGTTGCTTGCGGGTCCATCTGTGCCAATTGCAAGATTAATTCCCATATCCATCATCTTTTTAATCGGCGCTACTCCGCTTGCAAGCTTGCAGTTTGAACCCGAATTTGTTACAACAGACAGCTTCTTTTTCTGAAAGATTTCCAAATCCTGCTCTGTCATATGTATGCAGTGGTAGCCTCCGCCACCGTATTCAAACATCCCAATGCTATTTAAAAATGTAGTTGGAGTCATGCCGTAGCGCTCTATGCATTGCTCAACTTCTGAATGTGTTTCAGAATTATGTGTAAATACAGGTGCCTTATATTTTCTTGAAAGAGCTGCGATTTTTTCCAGCGATTCACGAGAAGAAGTATATTCACCATGAAATCCCAAGCAAAAGCTTATTAACTCGTTATCGCCGTTAAATTTTAAATACCAGTTTTCAAGTTCCTCAGCACTGCCAAAATAGTTACTAATGCCGCCGCATAAAACGGTACGGAATCCGCAGTCGATGGATGCTTTCGCAGCCTGTTCATTGGATAAGTACATGTCAAAATTTGAGGTGATGCCGCTGGTCAAATACTCCATAATGGCTAATTTGGACAGATGATAGATGTCATCTCCCGAAAGTTTGGCTTCCATCGGGAAAACCTGATGTGAAAGCCAATCCAAAAGGGGCAGATCGTCCGCATAAGAACGCAAAAACGTCATAGCAGAATGAGTATGGGCGTTCTTAAACCCAGGCATAATCAGATTACCTGATACATCAATTTCACGATCCCATAAAATATGACTTGGCTTTGGTTTTCCGACATAAGAAATACGGCTGTCTTCCACCCAAAGTTCGCCGTCCATTACGTTAAAGTCATCGGCCATCGTTAAGATTTTTGCATTATAAAAACGTGTATTCAAAACAATTCACCATCTTTCTTTATCGTTTACTCTTATCATAAATTTCGCCAAGTGCTTTTGGAACACGGTTATTTTTTGAGAAGAATATCAACAAAAGCAAGGTCAATACATAAGGCAAAATCATAATTAAATCCGAAAAACTACTGGAAAGCTTTAAAAGTTTACTAATTTCATAACCGCCTGAACGTGCAAAACCAAACAAGAGGCAGGCTCCAAACGTAGGCAGAATCTTCCAGTTACCAAAAATAAGCGCAGCAATTGCCAAGTAGCCAAAGCCCGCATAAATGCTTGAGGAAAAATTGGCTGAAATCGAATATGCAAAACAAATTCCACCGATTCCTGAAAAAGCACCGGAAAACATAACCGCGCTGAAACGAATTTTGGAAACATCGGCGCCAGCAGCATCAACAGCATGTGGGTTTTCTCCGCAAGCACGAAGACGCATTCCATACGGCGTCTGATAAAGCACATACCATGCAATCACTGCAATTAATAAGATAATGGCTTCAAACGGATAAACATCCTTAAAAATAGCACCAAGGATCGGAATTTTCGAGACAACCGGCACAGTAAATCTGTTTGATACCCCAAGCACAAACTTGGATGACGGTGTTCCAAAAAACATGCTGTTAAACTGACTTGTGAGAAAAGAAGTAAGCGCCACAGCAAGAATATTAATAACGACACCGCTGATTACTTGGTTTGCTTTAAATTTAACGCAAAGTAAAGCGTGAAGCATGGAATAAACCATACCGCCAAGACAAGAAAACAACAATGCAATATAAAACGGCAGCTGTGAATTGCTTGGAAAGAGATCCGCGGTCAGCACAACGACAAGCGCACCGCTAAACGCACCGAAACCAAGCAAACCCTCAAGCGCTAGGTTTGTAATTCCGCTGCGTTCACTGTAAATGCCGCCAATTGCAATTAAAAACAGCGGCAAGGCAAAGGATAATCCATCAATCAATACTATTTCCATTATTTATCCTCCTTTGAAGCCGCGGCGGAAACATCGCCCATTTCATCCAGCTGTATTTCAGCATGTTTTACAAGATACTTGATAAACGCTCCACAAGCGCTAAATAACAAAATCATACTGGTTATTACCGACGCAATTTCCTGTTCCACACCTGAAATTGAGCTCATATACGTGCTTCCCTTACTGATAACTGTAATTAGGAGCGAGGAGAAAATAACACCGATTGGATTTGAATTTCCAAGAAGTGATACCGCAATCGCGTCATAGCCTAAGCTTGCCAAAACCTTTGGCTGAATCGATGCAAAATAGCCCATATAATAAGTAACACCTGCAAGACCTGCAAGAGCACCTGAAATAAGCATTGCAAGTACAATATTTTTTTTGACATCTACACCGGCATATTTTGCGGCCTTGCTGTTTTCTCCAACCAGTTTAATTTCATATCCGATCCAAGTTTTATTAAGAAGGAATCGAATAAAAAATGCAGCAGCAATTGCAATGATAATTCCCAAAGGAATTTCTAATTTAAGCCCCATAAATTTAACATTCATTAAAGTCAATCTTGCCGCATCGGAAATATAGCGCGACTGTCTTGATACCGGATCAACAAAATATGTATTGATAAAAAAGCTTATGACATACTGAAGAATATAGTTTATCATGATAGAAGCAACTACTTCATTGATGTTAAATCGATACTTCAAAAATCCAATGAAAGCACCGATTAACCCACCCACAACAATTCCAATTAACAGAACGAGCGGTTTTGCAATCACTCCGTTTAATTCGCTGTAACCAACAAGAATCGTTGCAAAAAATCCTGCACCCAGCATTTGCCCTGCTACTCCGATATTAAATAGACCGGCTTTAAAAGCAACCGCAACAGCAAGAGATGCAAAAAGCATCGGTGTGAGCGCGTTCAGCATACTCGCAAAGTCGGTGAGCATGCCTTTTCCTCCGGCATAAGACGCTTTCGGCATGATTCCTGTGCCTTGAAGTAGATTGTAATATGCACTTAACGGATTCGCACCAACCAAAGAAATGACGATTGCTCCTGCAATCAAACTTAACAGAATTGCAAAAATGGGTATGGAAACAAACTGATATTTTGAATTACCGAGGAGCTTTACGGCGCACTTTTTAAATGCAGTTTTAAATGAACGGTTACTGCGTTCCGCTGATGATTTTTGGTTCTGATTCATTACGCCTTCACTCCCATCATAAATTCGCCGACTTCGTTGGTCGTTAAGGATTTCGCATCGGCAATTTTTTGAATTTCACCGTTATAAATGACTCCTATTGTATCAGCGCAGTTCATGATCTCATCAAGCTCTAATGAAATCAGCAGGATTGCTTTTCCTTTGTCACGCTCGGCTAAAATCTGCTTATGAATGTTTTCGATCGCACCGATATCAAGGCCTCTTGTCGGCTGAACAAAGATCATCAAAGGTGATTGCAGTTCAATTTCGCGCCCTACAATGATTTTCTGTTGATTTCCGCCACTCATCGAACGAACGATAGTATGAATGCCTTGTCCGCTTCGAATATCGTATTTTTCAATTAGTTCAGAAGCATATTGCTCAAATTTATCTTTTTTTAGAATCCCATGTTCGCAGAATTCCGGCTTGTAATAATCCTTTAAAACAGCATTTTCCGTTAAAGAAAAATCAAGAACTAATCCAACATTCTGCCGATCTTCCGGTATGTATGAGATGCCCTCAATCGTTCTTTTTCTTATATTATAGTGGGTGATATCTTTCCCGTTTAATTTAATTTTACCGCTGTCCGTCTGCAAAAGTCCGGCAATTGCATCTGCAATTTCGACTTGACCATTGCCTGAAACACCTGCTATTGCAAAGATTTCCCCGCTTCTGACTGAAAAAGAAACATCTTTCACAACCTTAAAATGATCGGAATTCTTTACGGTCAAATGTTCAACAGACAGCACAACATCACCAAATTTTGCCGGTGGTTTCGGTAGTTCGAACGATACCTCACGTCCAACCATCAGATTTGCCATCTGCTTTGTTGACGTTGTTTTAACATCAAGAACATCCACAAGTTTTCCTCTACATAAAACTGCGCATCTGTCCGCTATTTTTTTGATTTCTTCCAACTTATGCGTAATTAAAATAATGGTTTTTCCGTCTTTCCGCAGATTTTCAATAATCTGCAGCAAAAACTCAATTTCTTGAGGAGTTAAAACGGCAGTCGGCTCGTCAAATATTAGAATTTCCGCCTCACGATAAAGCATCTTTAAGATTTCAACACGCTGCTGGATTGAAACATTCACGTTTTCGATTTTCGATAGCGGATCAACTTCAAGACCATATTTTTTCGATAACTCACTGATTTTTTTATTTGCATCGCTTATATTTACATAAGGGATAAAACCCAAAAATTTGCTCTTAGGTTCGATACCAAGAACAATATTTTGAGTCACTGTATAGTTCTGCACCAATTTAAAATGCTGATGAACCATCCCTATATTAAGCCGTGTTGCATGGTTTGGCGATGATATTTGAACCTTTTCGCCTCTAATATAAATTTCGCCTTCATCTGGCTCATACATACCAAAAAGCATACTCATAAGTGTGGATTTTCCGGCGCCATTTTCACCTAAAAGAGCAAAAATTTCACCTTTTTTTATCTGAATCGTGACATCATCATTCGCCACAATTCCGGGAAATTTTTTCGTGATATGCCTCATCTCGATAATGAATTCAGCCATTTTTATTCTCCTCAAGATCATATTTCGTACCCTATTAATTGATTTATACACATGTATATCTGCGGTACATTTCTATAAATCAATTAATCAATTAGAAAAAAAGAAAGGATGTCTCAAATGACGATTATTGGTCTTTGAGACATCCCTTCACGAAACCGTTTCGTTATTCTTTATATCCTGGAAGTCCTGGGAAATTATCGGAACTGATTCCATTAAAGTTTGCGGCAGGAACAATTGTACCGTCCTTCACAAGCTCGTAAACTTCAGCCAGCTTCGACAGGGTGTCGTCAGACATTTGGTGATGACCGTCTTCCTTAACGTAACCTGTTGAGTCCGTATCAGCCTTAAGAAGGAAGTTACCGCCCTCCAAGCTGCCGTCTGCAACTGCTGTAAGAGCCATTTCAACGTTTGTGCTCATAACTTTAAGAGCAGATGTCAGGATGATGTTGGAAGAACCGTTTGCACCATCGTTGTACTGGTCAACGTCACAGCCAATTACCTTAACGTCTCCTGCTTCTTTCGCTGCAGTAAATACGCCGTTGCCGGAGCCGCCTGCTGCTACCAGCATAACGTCACAGCCTTCTTGGATAAGAGCTGCGCCGACAACTTTACCTGTGGACTCATCTGCAAAGTTTCCAACATAGTTGCCGCCTACGTTAGCGCCGGTAACGTCCGTTCCTGCATAGGAAGCAATCTCGACACACTCAACGGTTGTGTCATAAACTGCATTTGCATAATTGACTCCGGATTCAAATCCAAACTGATAGTTTACATTTGAAGGGAATGCAATTCCGTTTACAACTGCAACCTTACCGGTCTTGCTTTCAAGAGCCGCTGCAACGCCTGCAAAAAATCCGCCCTCTTGCTCAGCAAATGTCATTGCATAAATATTGTCGAAAACCTTTTTGTCTTCTATCGGCGCCGGATCGGAATCGATCAAAATGAATTTCTTATCCGGATTTTCTTCTGCAAGTGTCGAAATTCCGGCGAACTGAAATCCTGGGCAGACAATAACGTCATAGTCGGCAACGATATCAGCAACAGCCTGAACAGAAGCCGCTGTATCACCGGTTGTTTCTTGAATCGCTTTTACGGTGCTATTCGGGTTTTTCTCAATAAAATTCAAAATACCGTTGTAGTTATCCTGATTGAACGAACCGTCATCAACTCCAGAAGGACTTGTGCCGATGAGGCAGTTGCCTATATTAAAAAACAAACAAACCATCGTCCTACAATCGGAATTGTACTAGGTTCCGGGCTCGGTCAACTTGCAGATCAAATTGAAAATCCATGTATTCTTTCTTACGGTGATATTCCCAATTTTTCTCATTCTACTGCTCCCGGGCATAAAGGAAGACTTGTTATCGGGAATCTAGGTGGCAAAGTCGTTTGCTGTATGCAAGGAAGGCTCCATTACTACGAAGGTCATTCCATGAAAGATATCACGTTTCCTGTTCGCGTCATGCGTTCACTCGGAATTGAAACAATCCTCCTTACAAATTCATCTGGCGGAATTGACCCAAGCTTCCATGTTGGAGATTTAATGATGATTACTGATCATATTAATCTTTTAGGTTACAATCCACTCATTGGAAAAAATGACGACAGTTTTGGCCCGCGGTTTAACGATATGACCTATTGCTATACACCTGAAGTTCAAGAAGTAATGAAAAAAGCTGCTAAAAAAGTCGGCTGCGATCTCAAACAAGGCGTCTATTTGGCAACTACTGGTCCATCGTTTGAAACCCCGGCTGAAATCAAAATGTTCCGTATGGTTGGTGCAAACGCCGTCGGAATGTCCACTGTTCCGGAAGCAATCGTCGCCTGCAATGGCGGCATGAAAGTTGGCGCAATCTCCTGTATCACAAATATGGCGGCAGGCATAAGCGATCAGCCATTAAGTGAAGAAGAAGTATTTGAAACAACAGCAAAAACAGGAACAACATTTCGTGCACTTATCAAAACAATTGTAGAATTACTTTAAGAACGGAGGAACCGATTAATACTATGGAAAACAATATCATGAGTTATGATACCGTACGTTTAGATGATGAAGAGAATGCTTTGGTGATTTTAGACCAAACAAAGCTCCCTGAAGAAATTGAAATATTGCACTTAAAGGAACAAAAGGAAATTTGGACTGCCATTTATCTGCTGCAGGTTCGCGGTGCACCTGCTATTGGTGTAGCAGCAGCAATCGGCATTTATCTCGCCGCAAAAAAGATACATACACAGGATTATGATACATTTTATTCTGAATTCAGCAAAGCAAAAGACTATCTCGCATCCGCAAGGCCAACAGCAGTCAATTTATTTTGGGCTCTTGACCGCATGCACGATGTTGTGATTGCAAACAAGCATAAACCCGTTGCTGACATTAAAAAGGCTTTACATGATGAAGCTATTTTAATAAAAGATGAGGACGAATGGGTTTGCAAAACCATTGGTGAATACGGACTTACTTTAATTAAAGATGGCGACGGCATCCTCACTCACTGCAACGCAGGACAACTTGCAACGGTTAAATACGGTACCGCTCTGGCACCGATTCATCTTGGTACCGAGCGTGGTATGAAATTTAAGGTTTTCACAGACGAAACCCGTCCGCTTTTGCAGGGTGCCCGCCTTTCTGCTTTTGAAATGGTCAGCGCCGGTGTAGATACCACCGTAATCTGTGATAACATGGCATCCATTGTAATGAAAAACGGCTGGGTGCAGGCTGTATTTGTATGCTGTGACCGCGTTGCAGCTAACGGAGATACCGCAAACAAAATCGGAACCTCAGGAGTTGCCATTTTAGCTCATCACTACGGTATCCCGTTTTACGTATGTGCACCGACTTCCACAATCGACCTTACCTGTAAAAGTGGCGACGAAATTGTGATAGAACAGCGTCCAGCGGAAGAAGTAACCGAAATGTGGTATAAAAAACGCATGGCTCCACGCGGTGTAAACGTATATAATCCCGCTTTTGATGTTACCGACCACAACTTGATTACAGCTTTCGTTACCGAATACGGAATATTAAAAGCACCGTTTGATCAGTCCTTAAAAGCAGCTTGTGCAAAAAGAAATAAGAAGAGTATTAATTAATTCAGGTGCAGTAAAAACCGCCGCATTCTATGCATATAATGCGGCGGTTTTTTAAAATCATTATGCTCCAAACACTAGATTTGGTAGCCACATAAAAATTTGCGGAACAAAGATGAGCAATGCGATTTCTGCAAAAATTGCAGCAAAAAACGGCAAGCTTTCCTTTGTATATTCGTCCACCGGACATTTTAAAATGGCACACGAAGAATACATCGCAGTACCTACCGGAGGAGTCATGCCGCCCAATGTAACGACCGTCATAAAAACAATCCCAAAATGCACGGGATCCATACCAAGATTTTTTACAATGGGTAAAAAAATTGGAGTTAAGAGCAGGGTGTTGACGGTACCTTCCATAAACATGCCACAGAAAAAAATGAATACACAGATAATCAGCATAACAACATATAAATTGCTGCTTAATCCGGTTATAAAGCCTGCCATGGTTTGCGGAACCTTGTCATAGATAATGCCGTATCCCATAATTGCACTGGTCATTATGATAAACAAAATTACGCCGTTATCTACCAACGTCGTTTTCGTTACAGTCCACAGCCCTTTCCAGGTCATTTCTTTGTAAACAAATTTACCGATTACAAACGCATACATTGCGGCAAATGCACCTGCTTCCGAAGCGGTAAAAATGCCAAAACGGATGCCTACAATTAGGATTACCGGAAAGACCAATGCCCAAATGCTGTCCTTAAATGCAGTCCAAACCTCACCAAGGGTTGGAGGGTTTTCGTTTTCAACCGGATAATTTCTCTTTTTTGCAATCTTCCATGAAGTATACATTAAGATAAAGCACATTAAGATACCTGGAATAACACCTGCAAGAAATAGTTTGCCTATGGACACGTTGCCTGTTACGCCATATAGAATTAAGCCTACACCTGGCGGAATCGTGGCCGTAATCAAACTTGACAGAGAATTTACTGCGCAGGCGTAACCTTTTGTATAGCCTCGTTTCAGCATATCGGGACCAAGAATACGCGTTTCCATCGCCGCGTCCGCACACGCCGAACCGGAAACTCCACCCATTAACCCCGACAGCACACAGGATACCAGCGCCAAGCCGCCTGCAAGATGTCCTGTCAGCACAGTCGCAAAACGAACAAGACGTTTGGTAATACCGGTTTCATTCATCAAATTACCGGCAAGCACAAAAAAAGGTACCGCCAGCAGCGGAAAACTTTGCGTACTTGCAACCATTTTCTGCACGGGTGTTATCCATGAAATATCCGGCGTTGTCAAGAAAAACACTAGACTTGAAATGCCGACCGTATAAGCAAGCGGCACGCCGAGAAATAACAATATTAAGAATAAGAGTGCAACCGCTCCCATAATGTTTAAGCCCCCTTTTCTTCCAGCTCATTTGTCTGTTCCATTTCATCTGATAATGCCAAAGGCTGATTCCATCTTCGCAGCAGCGAAATAATTTGTTCAGTCAACGTAAGCAGCATAAAAATAGATAGAACCGGAACTGCCGCAGTAGCAAAAGAATAACTAATTTTCAGCGTTTGATATTTCCGCAGTGCATTTTCAATACAAAGAAGCGTGCCCCAGTAGGTCACGAACAAAGAAAATGCAAAGCACAGCAAATAGGAACCTAATGCCAAAAACTTTTGAGCCTTTATTGGAAATTTGCGAACAAGCAGATCAACACCCATATGACCATGCTTTTTAAGCGCAATATCTGTCCCAATCATGCTAATCCAAATAAATAAAAGCTGTGATGCATCTACGCTCCAAATAATATTGATATTAGGTGTTAATCGTACAATTGCTGATACAAAAACCAACAAAACAACCACAATCAGCATAATTGAGCCGATCAGCTGTTCTGCTCGTAAAATACATTGATTTATTTTTTTCATATGCCGTACTCCTTTTTGCATAAAAGTACAACGAGGCTTGGGCTCGCTTTGAAACCCAAGCCCCATTCCTTAAAAGGGAAAATTATTGTCCGAGAGCTTCGTCAATTTTTGCTTTTAATTCAGTCCATCCCATTGTTTCATAGACGGATGCAGATGCATTTTTGAATAATTCCTTATCTACCTCTACAAATTCAATTCCGGATTCTTTCATTTCATCATTATAAATCTTCTCGTTTTCCAGTGTTAGCTCTGTTGCATAATCGCCTGCGGCTACTGCATTTTTCATCACAATCTCTTTGTAATCGTCCGGCAAGCTTTCATACCATTTTTCACTGATAACCAAACCAGTATAAAGCAGGAAATGTTCCGTTTGAGCGCAATACTTTGTAACTTCAAACAAAGAAGAACCATAAACAGCCGTAGTTTGTGCTTCTACACTGTCAACTACCTGTCCCTGCAAACCGCTGTACGCTTCACTCCATGCAAGGCTAGTTGGCGTTGCTCCCAAAGATTTCATAGTTTCCTGCGCAACCTGCGAGCCCATCGTGCGAACACGCATACTGTTTAAATCATCTGGTGTTTCGACCTTTTTGCTTGTCCAGAAATTACGGGCACCCTGATACCAGTTGCATCCAAGATCACGCAGACCATGGGTTGCAAGTTCTTCATCCCAAGCCTTGAAAATATCTGTATCGATGAATTTACGGGCATTTTCAACCGAATCAAACACATATGGACCGGTATAGATCGCCATATCGGGAACGTAATCTGCCAGCATTCCTGTATCAATAATGACGCCTACATTGGAACCCGACTTTGCCTGCTCCAATACGTCAGCAGTATCCCCCAGCTGACTGGAAGGATAAACTTCGATATTTACGTTTCCTTCTGTCTCCTTTGAAACATCCTCTGCCATTTTCTGCAAACCCAAAACGATCGGGTCAGTATCTGTCAGAACAGTTGAGACCTTTAGGGAATACGTTTGTGATTCTTCCTGAACCTGTGCATTTGTATCCGACGCCTGTGCCGCTTCCTGTTTTTCAGCGCCGCCAGCACAACCAACTAAGCCGAGTAGTAAACTGGAAATTAGTAACGTTGTAATGAATTTTTTCATAATGTCCTCCTCTTTTCCTTTGCAAATTATAAAAAAATAATCTGCAAATTTTGTGGTTAAAAAGCAAATAATTCGTCTTGCACGTTATGTTATCATGCTAACATGTCAATGTCAATTGATCCAAATACTTTCTCACAACCCGTCAAAGATTCCTTAATTTCTTGTTTATCCTGCGTATGACTATTTTAACAATCGTAATTTTTTTACGTCAAAATTTTTACATAGGTAAAAATATTACAATTTGATATTAGAAAAGCCACGGAGAAAATAATGCTCATTTTCTCCGTGGCTTTATGTTTTTATAGCAGTTCTTTTTCTTCTTCCCAATCAAAATAAGTGGGATAGTTACTGACAAGCTGCTCTTCTTCAATTTTCACCTTGTGCAAATGCTCCTGCAAAATACTGCGTGCTTTTTTTAGATTTTCCGCCTCGACCGCACGAATTAGTTCAATGTGCTGCATGATAATGTTTTTGGCTATATCCTTATCCCAAAGAGTAAGCAGACGAAAACGCCGATAGTGCGCGCTCATGCTTTCCATGGTATCCCAGCTCAGCAATTGTCCTGCACCTACAAAAAAGATACGGTGAAACGCGTCATCATGTTCAATCAATTCCTCAAATTTACTCTCCATTTGAGCCATCATCTGCTTATCAATCAACTCGTTTTGCTGACGTAAACAGTCAAAATCTTTATTCTTTATAAAAGGATCCAGCACAGCCATTTCCAAACTGGCACGCATAAACTGCTCTTGTTTTGTTCGCTTTAAATTAATTTTAGAAACCATAGTCTCACGCTGAGGAAGTACCGTAAGCATTCCCTCCCGCTCCAACCGAAGGAATGCCTCCCTCACAGGTGTGCGGCTTACTTTAAGTTTGGTTGCCATCTCCTGCGTACTCATCGTGGTTCCCGGCGACAGTTTAAGATTCAGTATATTTTTACGCAGCGTGGAATAAACCATCTCCTGCACACTTAGATTATATTTCATCAAAGGTGCTCCTTTATCTTATTCTTACTTTAAAAAACTTTACACCTAATCGCTGACATGTTAACATACTAACAAGAAGATTGCAAGCAGTTTTCCCAGCTTGCAAAACACTGCAGAGGTGAAATCTCATGGAAAATCATACGGTTATAAAAAGCCATTTAACCCTTCATCAAAAAATAAATCTATTCATTAGTTTCATGCTTGTCATTATATTTCTGATTCTTATTTTGTCGTTTGGAACCTTATATTTTTACATGCATAATATTAGCAAACTCTTACATATCAGCTATACGCAAAGTAAACTATCGGATATTTTCACCCAAATCACAACAACCATGGATTCTTATGGGAATGATCCCGGAAGTATTCAGCCTCAGCAGCTTTTTCATCTATTTGAAAGCTTTGACCAAACCTATTCTGAGATCGAATCCGGAACAGAGCTGATGAATGAAACCAGCCATGCGCTGACGCATGCTTTGGAATGTTCTTATGACAGCTATCGTACACAGGCAAAAGAACTTTTTGCGGGAAATCAAAGACAAATGGACGAGCAGTTTTTTCAAAAATATTATAATACGATGGAAATCGGAAATTACATCACTTTATATATGAAACAGCTCATTCAAGAAACGTTAAAACAAGGATATCTTGCCTACCAAACACGTCGACAGACTTTAAATTTTATTCTTGGTGCAGTTTTTGTAATTGTAACCAGTATTACTGTGCTGGCCATTTTACTCAGCCGAATGGCATTTAAGCAGTTTATACGACCAATTTTGAAGCTTTCTCAAGCAACCAGCGTACTGGCTGATAACAGCATGGACATCCCCGATATTGAGGTTCAAAGTCAAGACGAAATTGGAAAACTCATTCAAACTTTTAACCGAATGAAGCACGATTGCCGCCAGCTGCTTGTAACAATGCAGGAAAAAGATGAGCTTGCCCGATTGCTTTACGAAGAGGATCTGCGGCGGATCGATATGGAAAACAGTGTAAAAAACATGCGTTATTCGCTTTTAAAACAGCAAATCAATCCACATTTTCTTTTTAATACACTCAATTTAATTTCGCAGACCGCACAGCGTGAACATGCACAGCTGACTGGTGCACTCATTCAACGCCTTTCTGCCTTGTTTCGGTATAATTTATACAACACTGCCGATGAGGTTCCAATCAGCCAAGAGCTTTCAGTCTTGCGCAGTTATATTTATATTCAGGAGGTACGATTTGGCGATCGTTATGGCTTTTTTATCGATTGCCGCATCGACCCGGATACCGTCATGATACCCTCCTTTACACTTCAGCCTTTGGTAGAAAATGCAGTCAAACATGGCATATCCCCCATGAAAGATGGTGGAGTTGTTCGAGTAAAAATTGTAAAAAAGCAAAACTTTCTTGTCATTACTGTTACTGACAACGGCAAAGGAATGCCGCGTAAAGCACTTTACGAGATACGTCATGGCAAAAAAACGATGGATAATGAATCGGGTATCGGTCTACAGAATGTTTCCTCACGTCTCAGCATTCTTTATCCAAACAGCCGCTTTCAAATTTTTAGCTGGCAAAAGCTCGGTACCTGTGTTCGAATTATGATTCCAATGCCGCCGGCTAAGGACGAAGATTGACATAAAAAGAAAAGAGGTATCTATTTTTATGTATCATATTATTATCGCAGATGATGAACCTGTCACCCGCGATTCCATCAAAGATAATTTACAAATTATGCTGCCAGATGCCGTTCTACATACTGCATGCAATGGAGCGGAGGCGGTCAATCTTTCCAGCAGCAATCCAGTAGACATTGCTTTTTTGGATATCCGCATGCCGGTTATGAGCGGTTTGCAGGCCGCCAAAGAAATTCAAAAACAGCATGCCCAATGTCAGATTGTATTTTTGACTGCATACAGTGACTTTGCCTATACGCAGGAAGCTCTGCGCTTAGGTGCCATTGACTATGTATTAAAACCATTCAGCTGGACAAGCCTCAGTATGACGTTACAAAAAGCGATCAACCGTATCGCCTTTCAAGTAAACGAAAAAAAAGAAAACCAACGGATTCCTCGACAAGCACAAAAGCTGGAGCAGTGGTTTGGTGACCAACTGGTTCTTAATGTAATGAACGGCTATTTGAGTGCAAATCGCATAGAAGCTCAGCTGCATAAGATCGGGTTATCGTTTATGAGTGGTGCGTTTGCTGTTTTGCAATGCACAAAAGGCATGAGCGTT
>CALLQM010000448.1 GCA_938014855.1 uncultured Clostridia bacterium
CGACCGGCACCAAAACAAAAATCCCCTGAAAGCTTTGCTTTCAGGGGATTTTTTATTTTAGATCATACAGAATCGTTCTGTAACAACGCCCTGCGGTGTCTTAAAGATACGTTTTGCGGGTATGGATGTCATCTGAGCCACCTTACAGCCTGCCTGCGGCGTTAAAATACATTTGCCCACATCCACGGTTTGTACAGGATGCCAAACGCTGTCATCGAATTCTGAGGTGTTCCAGCCATCCAATTCCAAACGGGCATCATATGTTTCACCGTCATAAATTTCAGAAAATATAATCGGACTGTCTGCACCTTTCCAAGTGCTGTTTGTCAAAAATAAAAAAACCGAAAGTCCAACTTATTCCAACAAGCTGGCTTTCGGTTATCATTCTTTCGCACATGTTTTGCAATATCCATAAATCACTGTTTTCGATTCATCAAGCTGAAATTCGTGATCCTCAGCCAAATGAGTTTTTAAATCATCGATAAACGAACAATCAAGATGAATGATTTTATCACAAGAAAGACATTTTAAATGGATATGGTTTTGCTGACGGCATTCTTCATCCCGATATTTAAACAAAGCGCCTTCACCATTTTCATTCGTGAATTTCATCGCTTTGCCTTCATTTAATAGTTTGGTTAAAGTACGATAGACCGTCGTTTTTCCAATCCTCTTATTCTGCAAAAGCAAATCACGATAGATGTCATCAATTAGAATACATTTATTCGAATTGGCTTTCAGATACTCCAAAATAAGACTGCGTTGTTTGGTTTTATATTCTTTTGCAGCTTTCATTGTTCACACCCTAATTGCCTTATTAAAACTTTACAGCAAATTCCATTATACAAGAAACAGCAATTTTTTCAACATTGGAAAAGTTGCCGACTTACGCATCCATTATTCATGATGATTCTTAACATATTCCGCATACTGCTCATTTAGCCAATCCTGTAGTTGACAGATACCATTTTCATCCAGAGGATATTCCACTTCGGCGACCGCCTTACTTTTGTCACTGCAGAGCTTTCCATACCAAACTATCGATTGCAGCATCTCATCTTTTGGAGAAATTTTGTAATTAAATGTTTTTCGGCTTCCGGAATAAAGATTTCCATATCCAAAATATTCCTCATTGGGAATTATAATTTCTCGGTTCATTTCCATTTCCCTATCCGTTTTTTCTTCAGTGTAACACATTTTTTCAAAAAAAGAAACGGATATAATACACCAAAAGTAGTGAAAATTATTATAAATGGAAACCTTTGATAAATTAAACGGTTCTTTTTTATACATTATTTTTATTGACAAATTCTCAGTTTGCGCATATAGTTAATAGTACGGTCAATAATAATTGAGCGATTTTAAAAAACGAGGTATTTTTCTCAATGTATGAAGACAAAACACTAACATGTAAAGACTGTGGCGCTGAATTTGTATTTACTGCCGGTGAACAAGAGTTCTACGCAGAAAAAGGTTTCGTAAATGAACCCCAGCGTTGCAAAGCCTGCCGTGATGCCCGCAAAGCTTCTAGAGGTGAATCTCAGGGAGCTCGCCAAATGTATGATGCAGTTTGTGCAGAATGCGGAAAACCTTGCAAAGTTCCTTTTGAGCCCAGAAATGACCGTCCGGTCTACTGCAGCGAATGCTTTGCAAACAGAAGATAATCATAGCATGGAAAAAAAGAAGGTACGCTTTTGCGTACCTTCTTTTTTAATGCATTTAT
The DNA here is from genome assembly GCA_938014855.1 of uncultured Clostridia bacterium. Taxonomy (GTDB): domain Bacteria; phylum Bacillota; class Clostridia; order Oscillospirales; family Ruminococcaceae; genus Anaerotruncus. The sequence continues at coordinate 1,724 of CALLQM010000448.1, forward strand.
TTTATATAAGAGGCATTGCTCATTAAACATCTCCAAAATCGCGGCACACTTGCTTTTTCATCAGTAAAAAGTGGTTAAATTGATAAAAAAGCCCGTGTCTGACAACAGAGTAGTCAGACACGGGCTGTGCGTTATTTTATTCGTATTTGCTATAAGCAGGTTCTTCGTTCATTTCTTCAGCATCCGTTTCATTCTCTTCATCGAGAGAATCCAGCTCCAAATTTTTAGACGCATTATTTCTTAAAGTGAATCTGCTCACCAACTGTTTAAGCATCTCGGCTTGTCCGGTAAGTTCCTCACTGGCTGCCGCGCTTTCTTCGGCTGTAGCAGAGTTGGTTTGTACAACACCTGAAATTTGATCGACTCCCTGCGTGGTTTGCGTGATAGCATCTGCCTGCTCATTCGATGCCTGTGCAATCTGATTAACAAATTCCGCCACCAAATTTGCATGTTCTACCACTGCATGGATTGCATTGGACGTCTCATCCGCCATCTGTGACCCATTTGAAATCGCATGAACTGCATTTTCAATAAGCACTGTGGTGTTTTTCGCAGCTTCTGCGCTCTTACCCGCAAGATTTCTCACTTCATCTGCAACCACTGCAAATCCTTTACCGGCAGCACCGGCTCTTGCCGCTTCAACCGCTGCATTCAGAGCCAAGATATTGGTTTGGAATGCGATATCATCAATGGTCTTGATAATTTTACCGATCTCATTCGAGGTATCGGTAATCTGTCCCATAGCTGTAATTAGGTTTTCCATCTGACCGTTTCCATAGGTCAATTTTTCAGAAGTCTCATTCACGATTTGGTTTGCTTTTTGTGCATGCTGTGCATTTTCTTTAATTTTGCCAGAAATTTCATTGATTGTTGCGGCAAGTTCTTCAATGGAGCTTGCTTGTTCAGCGGCGCCCTGACTCAATGCCTGTGCTCCTCCCGAC
>CALLQM010000449.1 GCA_938014855.1 uncultured Clostridia bacterium
CTCCATCTGCCTAGTGAGTGTGGGTCTGTTTTGGTGCGATTAAGCACCTCTTCGTTGAGCAGCGGCCATCCTCCAGGATGCAGATGCAGCAACCCTTTTAACAGAATGCACAGCACCAATATCAGCAGCAAACCTTGAAATACGCCAACTGCACCCCCTAAAACTGCGTTAACGGTGCCAATAACCGGTATATGGTCAATGACTCCCAGCGCTGTCAATAATATATTCACCATAAGAGAAAGTACAGCAAAAATTATAAAAAATCCAATCATTGAAATTGCGCTGATCATCAGCGGGCGGACAGCAGCATCCGTTATGTCCTCAAGCAGATCACTTTTATCAATGTCCGGTATCAACGAATCTAAATTGATATCCAACATAGACAGTGTGCCCCGAGGAGCCGCAGAAATCAAAGCAGCATTACTTGGATTTGTTTCACCTTGGGGCTCAATCCTTTCCAGCAGAATCGGCTGCACAATTTTATCGTAAACAACTGGTGCCGCCGCACGGCTTAAAAAGGATGACGCAAGCAGAATGACAAGATATGCAATCATTTGGATCACTGTGCGTAAAAAGCCTTTTTTCGCTGCCGCATTCATGCACAAAAGTACAATAATAACTGCAACTATATCAAGGCCTATCGCAACCAGTTGTTCCATAAATCCTCCTGTTTTCCTATTGAAAATCCCAATAGGAAATGATTGCTTGAATGTATTGTATCAAAATTTTGCAAAACTTACAAATAGAATTCTTGAAATTATGAAGTTTCACTCATTGATTTTTCAATGGTTGATTCGGTTGATTCTCCCGACTGATTCGTATCTGAAGTAATTTCGCTTTCTTCCGAGGAAACATCATCTTCTTTTTTATTAGATCTTTCTAGATCTTTTACAGAAGCACTGCCGGTTCTTCCAAAAGATTTCTTGCTGGAGGAAGCTGATTGGTCTTGAGAATTATTTTCTATCGGTTCAAGCAGTTCCCTCAGATTGATGCTGTTTAATTCGGATGAAGTGATATAGTAAAGATGTCCTGCCGCAAGATGAATATTTTGAATTCCATTAATCTGTTTTTCGATTAATTTTGTTCCTTCCGAATTAAAAATCTCCAATTGATTTTTTGAAATCAAATAAACATATTTTTGATCGATCTGTGTATCGGTTATTTCATAATTTACCTCAAATTGACCCAATCTATCAAACTCATCATTCAATACAACTGCGGTAAGCTGCTTATCTTCCGCATAATCACCAAGTATCAACACGATAAAACCATCTTGTGATTTCGCAAAGCGATTTAAATTTTTACTTTGATAATCATATGATGCAAGCTCTTTCAGATCTTGACTAAGCAAGACAGCACGCTTATCAGTCAAAGCCAAAATACGATTAGAACCAATATAATCCACCGAAATCAACAGTTCATCCGGAATTTCTATTTTACTTAATTCCTGATTAATACTAAACTGAAATTTACTGACGCTGGAAAGATAGCTGCCGTTTGCAACATCGACACAGCCCACCATCATTTCTTCTTTTGAATTCGATAGCGATACGCTGACCACCGGTTTCTGATAAGAATACCAATTAAAGATATCTTGACCTGTTTTGTTATAAACCTTTACATGTGCCACATATTCTCTTGAAGTTGTAGCGACCGCATAATTTCCATTTTGGCTTAAATCAGCAGTATAGATTTTATAATCCGTGGTAATTGTATGCAAAAGCGAAGACTTTGAATAAAGAGACAATTTACTGCCGCCTCTGTCATACATGAGCATTCGATCTTCCCCGGTTACCAATCCTTGATTGACAAAACCATGCTGTTGGTTGAGCATCTGACGTCCAGATGCATTATAAGAATAGATATTCGTATCGGATAGAAGCATTAACACATTGTCAACTGCATCCATCCGAACAATCTTCCCACCAGGGAGCGAAATTGGATAACCGGAACCAGTCGCAATTTCAGCCTTAATATCGCTGTATGCGGTTTTAAGATCCATCTCTCCTGCACGCTCCACAGCCCACGTTGCGCACCAAATCAAACCTGCCAGCACAGTTAGCACCAGCAGATTGCGCACCATACGGCGGCGCTGTCGTTTTCGCCGTACTTTTTCCAAATCTGTCAATTTAGCCATCTGCCAGCCCCCTTTACTGTCAAAGTTTTAAAGGATGCCATCATAAAAAACCTCATCCAAATAGAGTCCATGCGGCGGAGCTGTTGCTCCTGCCGCATTACGATCCCGACTGTCAATCATTTTTTTAATATCTTCCGGCAAATAAATTCCTCGGGATGCATCTAAGAGCGTTCCCACTATAATTCGTACCATATTATATAAGAAGCCATCCCCTGTAACCGAAATGGTAACCATCTTCCCTTCCCTTGTTACAGATATCGACGAAATAGTGCGAACGGTATCCTCAATTTTGGAACTGGAAGAACAAAATGCTCGAAAATCATGAGTACCCACAAAACATTGAGCGGCTTTATCCATTTTATCCTCATCCAATGGATACTTATGAAACAATGCCAAGTCGGTAAGAAACGGATTTTTTACCGGACTGTTATAGATTTGATAGAGATACCGTTTGCCTGTACAATCATACCGCGGATGAAACGAAAGCGGTACTTCTTGGCAATTCGATACCGCCACATCATCCGGCAGATTAACATTCATTGCACGCACAACTGCATCACAAGATATATTTGAAACCGTACGAAATGATGCACGAAATCCGTTTGCATGCACACCTGCATCTGTTCTCGAACAGCCTTTAATATCCAGCCTGTTTTTAAAAATCCGCTCAATCGCATCCTGCAGCACTTGTGCAACCGTGACCCCATTCGGCTGAACTTGATAGCCATGGTAATTTGTTCCACGATATTGAACCGTTAAAAGAAGTTGACGTTCTGACATAATCGTGCCTCACATTTTAAGAACGATAGGAGCAAATAAATTGATTGAAATAACAGCCGCTATGCAGAGTCCTACAAACACGGAACACCAAAAATCGCGAGGTTTCAATTTTAGTTGTTTCATACGTGTGCGCCCATCTCCCCCACGATAACAGCGGCATTCCATTGCGACCG
>CALLQM010000450.1 GCA_938014855.1 uncultured Clostridia bacterium
CTTTTGCAAGCTCATCGAGATCCAAACCACGCAGCAGTTCTCTGACAGCTTCCGCACCCATTCCGGCACGGAAGTCGTCTTCATAAGCTTCCTTGAGATCTCTGTATTCTTTTTCAGAAAGCAGCGTAAATTTCTTCAGATTTGTCATACCCGGGTCGAGTACAACGTAAGATGCAAAATAAAGCACCTTTTCCAGCAGACGTGGCGACATATTCAGCAAAAGCCCCATACGGCTGCTGGTACCTTTGAAGTACCAAATGTGGGATACCGGAGCAGCCAGCTCAATATGACCCATGCGCTCACGGCGAACTTTCGAACGTGTAACTTCAACACCACAGCGTTCGCAGATTTTGCCCTTATAGCGGATTCTTTTATACCGTCCGCAGTAACATTCCCAGTCTTTGGTTGGTCCAAAGATCTTTTCGCAGAACAAGCCTTCGCGTTCCGGTTTCAGGGTGCGGTAGTTGATCGTCTCAGGTTTCTTTACCTCTCCCCAAGACCATTCCCTGATCAATTCGGGCGACGCGAGTCCGATTTTTATCGATTCAAAAACATTAAATTCCAAATGCGAACCCCTCTTTCCTTTATCTTAGAAATTGTCGTCATTCGCTATATCATCCAGCCCCAGCGCTTCAATTGGATTAAAACTCTCTTCTACATTCTCTTCAAGTTCTACATTTTCTTCAAGTTCTACATCCAGCATTTCAACATCTGCGTCAGGATCCGGATGCTCAATATCAAAGCCATCCTCGAAGTCACTTTCGACCTCAGTGCCTTTTGTCAGCGAATCATCCACAGGGGTCAGCCCCATATTATCATCATCTTCGAATGTCTGCTTCATATCGATTTCCTGATTATTCTTATCCATAACCCGAATATCGAGACCAAGCGACTGAACTTCTTTGATGAGCACCTTAAATGCTTCAGGAATTCCAGGTCTCGGAACATTTTTACCCTTGACAATGGCTTCAAACGTTTTCACACGTCCAACCACGTCATCCGATTTGACAGTCAGGATTTCCTGCAGAGTATATGCGGCACCGTAAGCTTCCAATGCCCAAACTTCCATCTCTCCGAAACGCTGACCACCGAACTGCGCCTTACCACCCAGCGGCTGCTGAGTAACCAGTGAGTACGGTCCAGTGGAACGAGCATGGATCTTATCATCGACCAAATGGTGGAGTTTGAGATAGTACATATAACCAACCGTAACCGGATTATCAAATTCTTCACCGGTGCGTCCATCTCTCAGCCGAACTTTTCCGTCACGGGGCAGTCCGGCCAATTCCAGGCAGTCGGCAATATCATATTCGTTCGCGCCGTCAAATACCGGAGTCATGACCTTCCAATTCAGTTCCGATGCTGCACGGCCTAAATGCACTTCCAACACCTGTCCGATATTCATACGAGAAGGTACACCCAGAGGGTTCAGCAGGATATCCAGAGGACGTCCATCCGGCAGATACGGCATATCTTCCTGAGGAAGCACACGCGAAACAACACCCTTGTTTCCGTGGCGGCCTGCCATCTTATCTCCGACGCTGATTTTTCTCTTTTGTACAATATAGCAGCGAACCACCATATTAACACCGGGAGAAAGCTCATCCGAATTTTCGCGGGTAAATACTTTTACATCAACGATTGTACCGTATTCACCATGCGGAACACGCAGAGAAGTATCCCGGACTTCCCTTGCTTTTTCGCCAAAGATTGCGCGAAGCAGGCGTTCTTCTGCATTGAGTTCTGTTTCACCTTTCGGTGTAACCTTACCAACCAAGATATCTCCGGCACGAACTTCTGCACCGACACGGATAATACCGCGTTCATCCAGTTCTTTAAGAGCGTCATCACCCACGTTGGGGATGTCTCGGGTGATTTCTTCGGGTCCGAGCTTGGTGTCACGCGCTTCGGTTTCATATTCTTCAATATGAATCGAAGTATAGATATCGTCTCTTACCAGTTTTTCATTAATCAAAACGGCGTCTTCATAGTTATAGCCTTCCCATGTCATAAATCCGATGAGCATGTTGCGGCCAAGGCTGATTTCGCCTTCTTCTGTAGATGGACCGTCGGCAATTACCTGCCCAACCTCTACCCGTTCACCTTTATCCACAATTGGACGCTGATTGATACAAGTACTTTGGTTGGAACGCAGGAATTTAATTAAATGATAGGAATGCCGTTCGCCCTGATCATCGCGGATAACGACTTCATTTGAAGAAACCGCATCCACAACACCGGCCTGTTTTGCCAAAACGACAACACCGGAGTCAACAGCAGATTTATACTCCATACCGGTCGCAACAATTGGCGCTTCCGGTTTCAGCAGAGGAACTGCCTGACGCTGCATGTTCGCGCCCATCAGTGCACGGTTGGCGTCATCGTTTTCCAAGAATGGGATCATTGCAGTCGCAACAGATACTACCATCTTTGGCGAAACGTCCATATAGTCCACTTTTTCTCGCTCTATGATCATAACAGAGTCACGATAACGCACACTGACTTTTTCGTTGGCAAACTGGCCATCGTCCGTAAGCGGTTCGTTTGCCTGAGCTACGACAAACATATCCTCAATATCCGCTGTCATATAATCGACTTCATTAAGAACAACGCCTGTAGCTTTATCCACACGCCTGTAAGGAGCCTCAATAAAGCCGTATTCATTAATGCGTGCAAATGCTGCAAGATAAGAAATCAAACCGATATTCGGACCTTCTGGAGTCTCAATCGGGCACATGCGGCCATAATGGCTGTAATGTACGTCACGGACTTCAAATCCTGCGCGGTCACGCGAAAGACCGCCAGGTCCCAATGCGGACAGGCGGCGCTTATGCGTCAGCTCTGCAAGCGGGTTGGTCTGATCCATGAACTGGCTCAGCGGAGAGGAGCCAAAGAATTCTTTAATGGAAGCGACCACCGGGCGGATATTAATCAGCGCCTGCGGAGTAACAACATCCATATCCTGCGCCTGAGTTGCCATACGTTCACGGATAACACGCTCCATTCGGGAAAAACCAATACGGAACTGGTTTTGAAGCAGTTCGCCTACCGAACGAATACGGCGATTGCCTAAATGGTCGATATCATCGATGGTTCCCACATCATGGCCAAGACCGCACAGATAGTTGATCGACGAGAAGATATCATCTTTGATGATATGTTTCGGAATCAATTCATCACGGCGTGACACGATCTGTACTTTCAGCTCATCATCATTCTGACAGCTTTCCAAAATCTCACGCAGAACAACAAACCGAACTTTTTCGTTAATGCCAAGTTCTGCTATGTCAAAATTCACAAAATCTTTCAGGTCCACCATACCGTTAGAAAAGACCTTGATCTCGCGTTCACCGTCTTTTAAATAGACGGTATCAACGCCGCATCTGCCGATTTTTTCTGCCAAATCGCGGGCAAGAACGGTATCCGGCTCTGCAAGGATTTCTCCGGTCATTGGATCCACAACCGGTCGAGATGCAATTTTGCCCAAAATTCTTGGGGTCAATGCCAGTTTCTTATTGTACTTGTAGCGTCCTACCTTGGACAAATCGTAACGCCTTGCATCAAAGAAAAGCGTATCGATATGGCTTTGGGCAGAATCAACCGTCGGAGGCTCACCGGGACGCAGTTTGCGATAAACCTCAAGCAGTGCTTCTTCTGTATTGACTGTGCTGTCCTTATCTAATGATGCAAGAATACGTTCATCATCACCAAAAAATTCAATAATTTCTTCATTGGAAGCAAGCCCCAACGCACGAATAAATGTGGTGATCGGAAGTTTACGATTCTTATCAATACGAACGTAAAAAACACTATTGGAATCTGTTTCATATTCCAGCCATGCGCCTCGGTTGGGGATAACGGTGGCTGTAAAAAGCGGTTTACCGCTCTTGTCATGAGAAGAATTATAATAAACGCCCGGGGAACGAACCAGCTGAGAAACAATGACACGTTCCGCACCGTTAATGATGAATGTGCCGCTGTCTGTCATCAGCGGAAAATCTCCCATGAATATGTCCTGCTCTTTTACCTCACCGGTTTCCTTGTTTAAAAGGCTGGCCCTGACTCTCAAGGGCGCAGAATAAGTTGTATCGCGCTCCTTGCATTCCTCAATGGTGTATTTGGGTTTGTCGTCCAGACGATAGTCGATAAAATCCAATACGAGGTTGCCTTGATAGTCAGTGATCGACGAGACGTCTGTAAACACCTCTTTCAGCCCTTCATCAAGAAACCACCGGTAGGAATTCTTCTGTACCTCAATAAGGTTCGGCATCTGCAATACCTCATTGATGCGAGAAAAACTCATACGAGTCGTTTTGCCTTGCTTTACTGGCTTGACATTCACCATAGGCTTT
>CALLQM010000451.1 GCA_938014855.1 uncultured Clostridia bacterium
ATACGGCTAACACCGGGAATCGTCTTTAGCAAGACACTCTGCCGTGGAAAATCACGCAGGCAGATAGCTTCAATCTTTTCTATATACTCAGCAGACTGCTTGATCAACAGGTCATATTCAGCTTTTGCCATCTGCAGGTTGAAGCGGTGGTGCTCCTTCATGCAGCCGGTTAGTGCTGCTGCCAGCTTTCCGTTTTCTTTGTTCTTCTTATTGGCATAGACCAGTTTGCTTAGACGTACGGCATCACGCTCCCCGGTTATCAGGGCATCAATGACACCCAGCATACTTTTCCCTCCGATATCGCTCACAAGACTACCTAAACGAATTCCGGCCTGTACCAGGATATTGTCCATTTTGGTAAGCATACGGACTATCCGCTGCTGCAACTTGCTATAGGAACGGGTGTAGCTCCTGAGTTCCTGTATTCGCTCACCGGGCACAAAACTCCCGCGAAGCATATCCTTATAAAGTAGCTGGGCAATCCACTGTGCATCCTTTACATCGCTTTTGCGGCCGGGCAGCTGTTTGATTAAAAAGGGATTCACCAGCATCAGCTCAAAGCCCATTTCATACAGAATATTCCATACCGGAACCCAGTAAATACTGGTGCTCTCCATCGCTACACGCTTCACTTCTGCCTCTTTTAGGTAGTCGCCAAGCTTGCGGATGCTGGTGCTGAAGGTTTCAAAGACCTCAACATCCGAATAATGCTTCCCATTAAATACGGCACAAAAAATGCTATCTTTATGCACGTCAAGTCCTGCTGTTTTCATATAACTTTTTTGATTCAACATAAAGATAACCAGTAGGACGGACTTGGGGCGCATAACGCCCCTCAATTTTTATCCGCTTGTGTGTAATCAGAATATTTAATGTAAATTTGAAATCTGCGTCAAAACAGAAGCTAATAATCCAATATCTATATATTCTTAAAAATAACCTTAACAATATAAAAACTTTCTGGATCCCAGTCTTTTTCGTTGAATTTGTTCGGATCTGTAAAATACATTTCGGCGTCATAACCCGGGATTATCCCATAAAATGTGTCTATAGACGGGTCCGGATCGGTGTAAACAAAATAGGGCAAAATCATAGCATACTCCCTTTCTGCTGAAAACATTCTGGTGCTAATTCTTCTGTTTTTATTTTTTTTATCATAAAAGGACAGCACATTTCGCCCATCATAATTACTATACATAAACATGATATAGCGTTCTTTTTCAAACCAAGGACTGAGCAAAGAAACCGAAGAATTTAAGAATTTATGCTGATCATTGGGATCGAGATCATTTCTTCTTAAAATATCCAAATTCTTAGACATCATTTTTTTCAAATCACCCTCATCAGCTTCGCTCTTCGAGAATCTTAGCTTGGTCTTCTTAGTTATTCCTTCTTCAGATACCGTATAAATGTAATTATCGTACGCTCGTATAAATCTTAGACTGTCTCCATATCTGAAGAAATGGTTTGAAAATGTCAACCAATTGACACCATCAAATTTTTTATCATAAGACAGTTCTGTTCCAAGAATATTTAAATTCCTATCAAGAAAAATCATATTATGATACGACTTTTCTGCCTCTTTATATGGCGGATTATTGTAGGAGGAATATGCGACATAACGGTCTGAGCTCGGTAAGGTACTTAATGAGGTGTAAATGTTCATATCACCTGACTTAACCACCTCCTTTAAATTGTATAGAGTGTCATATCGAAAAATCTTTTTTTGAGCAAAATCATAAACCTCTAACTCTCGATCATTATTGTACCAGCAGTCGTTAATTTGCATCGCTTCGTCTGGTGCTTGTCCTATTTTGATGATTTCTTTTAAGAATGTCCCATCCGAGGAAAATAGAAATATCTTTTGTGCCTTAAATCTATCGAATACTATGAACTTTCCACCCTGCCAAAAAAATTTATATATCCCCCCTACGAAACTCTCTTCCTTTTCTTTGAGTTCTATAAATTCAATGCTTTCTACTAAATCACTTACATCAAATTTCCCCAATACATCTTCGTTGTCAACATACATTATATCATTAAATTCAGTTTGTTTATCTGTACAGCCTATAGTCGAAACCAAGATCAATATATATTGAAAATATTTTTTTAAAAAAACCATTATAAATTAGTTATTTTTATTTTGAAAGTAAATAAAGGACGGTATCGAAACGCACAAAGCTTCCAAGGTTCCGTCCCCTATACACATATAGGACGACATCAATTACTATGTTTTCGGAGCACACTTTTTTGTGTAACCATTTTGAGAACATTCCTTGTGATAACATTCAACCGGAGCACCATATATTCCTGTAAATTCACAAATTTTTGATTCACCTCCATCATACCATGGAGTAGAAGCACACTTTAAAATTGTTGACGTATAGCACCCTGTTCCTCCGCCTCCGCCTCCACTCTCATCTCCCGCCAAAGCTTCAACATTCGCTAAACTAAGAGCAAACAAAGCATCTTCAGCTTCGTTATTAAAATTCACATTAACTGCAGCAACAGCTGCTATGGCAACGGCAACCATACCGCTTAAAATCTCTTTTTTCATTTTTTTACTTTTTAAAGAGCTTAAAATGCTCCGTGTTAACTAATTTTTAATCTTCGGACGGAAACCATTCCATCTCCTACTATATTTATACTTTCGACAGTTTCCATACGATGTAGGATATCATATCAAATATTTATCTTTGCCGCTGTACCTCCTTTCTGTTTAAGGTGGGATAGCGGGCGGACAGGTTGCATAACTTTATGCAGAGCGAGGAACCTACCGCCTTACTTTTCCCATGTAAAACTTTTATCGAAGTTAATAAATCATACAACCGCGTTCACAGAAAAGAACCTACTCAATTCTAACGCGGGATATTGATAGCGTAATCTTCAAGCAAAACAAACAGAAAAATCCCCCCGTAATGGGGGGGAACGCTCAAATTAAAGGGAAAATCTAAAACTTGGACAACGAATAAAATACAAGCACCGGATTATCCTCCGGATCAAACTCACTTACAAAACTGATATTTTCCTCACCTAACAATTTTCGAGTAGTCTCCGCATATTTACCAGCAAGATTTTCTTTATATGGCGCAATGTTATCGTAAGCAAGTACACTTACAAAATAATCTCCTGCCACAGAACGGGCATTCATATACCCCAATACTTTCATTGTACCTACATCGCAACCCGCACAGTCAAAAAAAATGTAGTTCCCGCTATCTTTTGCATAATATAAACTCCAAGATTTGGACTTTAGGTTAAAAGAACATGTAAAATAATCTTCGGTCTCATAGAAGTTATTGATACTATACCCTTCTTTTATATTCGGCAACCCAATCGTAAAAGACTTTCTGTCATGTCTAGCATTTGGCTTAATACTATAATCTCCGAAGTCAAGAAAATATTTCGGATAGGCACCGCTACGATCCAAAGAGAAGATAGTGTCTGACAAATCTCTATTGAATAGAATACTCTCCTCAGAACGCAACAGAGAACTCATTTTTAACGAATACAGATCATTGGGTTTCACATCTGCTTTCAGATAAGAATCCACA
>CALLQM010000452.1 GCA_938014855.1 uncultured Clostridia bacterium
GGCGGCGTTGGTGCCGGCTGATATATCACACAATCCCGGGACAATAAATTCCTCACGCCATAACCGATCATCGTCAATCAGTTCTTTGGTGCCCAAGATCATGTAGATGGAGGAACCGAACTGAATCATCATTTTTCCCGGCTCTACAACACCGGTGCTGATTGCTTCGGCGCCGGAATCATCGGTTCCTACGATGACCGGTGTGCCGGGCGCCAGCCCGGTTTCAGCCGCCGCTTGTTCGGTGACTGTTCCGGCGAGATCGGTCGCTTCCCGCACCGCGGCAAGCTGATCCGGACGGCAGATGGGCTGGCAGGTTTCAGGATTCGGTGTTCCGTCTTTGTGGTACAGTGGATTAAAACTGGCAAGTCCCAAAAAACGATCCACCGTATAATTTCCCGTCAGCTTTGCGGTGATATAACTGGAACCGGTCAGAAACTTATACGTTTTTTCATAGATTTCGGGTTCGTTGTTGCGAATCCATAAAATCTTTGGCATGACATCACTTGAACAGAGCGGACGCCCAAACCATTCTTTAATCTGTGTTTCCCCATATCGTTTTGTCAGCTCGGCCATTTCCGCTGTGGCTCGTGCATCAATGCCATATAAAATTGCTTTGCGCAGTGGCCGGCAGTTTTCATCCACTGGCAGGCAGTCTGCTCCAAGTGCGCTTGTGCCAATACAGCGAATATTTTTTGGATCGACGCCGGAAGTTTTAATCAGTGTCCGGCTGATATGGCACAGATCTCCCCACCAATCCTTTTCGGCATCGTGCTCATAATATCCCGGTTTTGGGTTGCTCATGCTGTGCTCCGTACAACTGGTCGCAATAATATGACACCGGTCGTCAATTAGTACCCCTTTGCTGGAATTTGTGCCAGTGTCAATGCCCATAAAATATGCTTGCATAGCGGCATCTCCTTTCCATTTCCAAAAACGTAATGTTTCGGCAGGAGCATATGCGAATCTTTTACAACATCAATTTGCCAATATAACAAAGGGCAGTTCATTAATAATCGAATTGGCGATAATAACGGCGGATTTGCATAGGGTGGCGCAGAGCGCGCTCAAGATAAGCGTCCACGCGGTTATTAACGCCATGCATGACAAGGTGAGAAATCGAACCGCGGAACTCCGGACTGATACCGGTGAGCGGGTAGTCGTGGGTGTCGATAATGGTATAGTTTCCGCATACTTTGGGCAAAAAGCGCGCAACACGCTCTGCCAGCGGACGTTGTTCATCTTCACCCACAAAAAGTGTAACCGGGGTGTCTCGGTCGATGATTTCAAGTGTGCCGTGGAAGAATTCTGCGGTAGTAATGGATTTGGTGCGAAGCCAAAGCTGTTCTTCCCAGTAACACATTGCATAGGAATAGGTTGCGCCCCATTGGTTTCCGCCGCCAACAAAATAGTGGGGCATTTCCGGATGTTCCTTGACAAACGCAAGTTTCTGTTCGGCGTATTCCTGCGCAAATTCGTCGGCTTGTTCCTCAACCTCAACCAACACGCGGGCTAAATTTGCATCCATTTCTGCGTTATAGCGTTCGTATTCAGGGAATTCACCATTTTTATACATGAATCGGTTTGCCGCCATATAGAATTTCAACTGTTCGTTTATCGGATAGGAGATGCAGTAATCACAGCTTTGAATGAGTGGAACATCCTTACGATCAATGAATCCAAATACGCGTGCACCGATTTTTTTCACTTTTTCAATTGCATCTACCATTTCAGAGGTAGAGCCTGTAACCGAGGAAAAAATAACAATCGAGCGATTGGTGATGCGGCGGTTGCCGGTTGTAAGATATTCTGCGGCGTTTTCTACAAAAACAGGCAGACTGCTT
>CALLQM010000453.1 GCA_938014855.1 uncultured Clostridia bacterium
CACACCGGCACATATAGAACACTATGGTATTATAGCAAACACATTTGGCAAATGCAAGGGGTTTTATGAAAAATTATTAAAAAATTTGCGTGCAAAATTTACACGCAAATTTTTTATGCTTCCACATTGATTGTGTTTGTCTGATGGTCGGTTACTTCTCCAATGATACGAGCCCAAGGAATCGCATCTTGCAGTTGTTTAATCAGCTCTTTCGCTTCGTTTTTGGGAACAGCCGCTAACAGCCCGCCGGACGTCTGTGGATCAGCCAAAAGATCAAACAGCGCACGAGGAACTGCCTTTTGGCAGGATACCCACTTTTTTACATATCCCATATTAGAATATGCTCCTGCGGGTAAAATCCCCATATCGGCTAGTTCGAGCGCTTTCGGCAAAACAGGAATGGCACTCGAATCCATTCGAAAAGATACGCTGCTTGCGTCCGCCATTTCATAAGCATGACCTAACAGTCCGAATCCCGTCACATCCGTGCAGGAATGAATTGTAAAGTTTGCAATGATTTCTCCTGCAGTTTTATTAAGCGTCGCCATGCTTTCAACAGCAGGTGCAAATTCTTCCGGTGTAATTAGATCTGCCTTGGCGGCAGTTGTCATAACGCCGATTCCAAGCGGTTTTGTTAGTATTAATTGGTCACCCGGTTTTGCGCCTGAATTGGTCAGTACCTTTTTGGGATTCACAAACCCACTGACACAAAGGCCATATTTTGGTTCTGGATCCTGAATGGTATGTCCGCCCGCCAGGACTGCTCCTGCCTCTGCTACTTTACTTGCGCCACCTGTTAAAATTGCCTGAACATCCTCTTTGGAAAGACAGGTCGGATAGCACAGCAGATTCATTGCAAGCACCGGTTTTGCGCCCATGGCGTAAACATCGCTTAAAGCGTTTGCTGCGGCGATTTGACCAAATGCATAGGGGTCATCCACCACCGGAGGAAAGAAGTCGATGGTCTGCACCATTGCCAGCTCCTCGCTGATTTGGTATACGCAGGCATCATCACTGGTATCATACCCAACAATCAATTTTGGGTCATTAAATTTTGGTAAATTGCACAGAACCTGTGCAAGGACACCCGGTCCGATTTTCGCTGCTCAACCGGCTGAAGTTGTCATTTGTGTCAGTCGTTTTTGTTTGTCGGACATGTTTCTTCCCTCCTGTTCTCTCTAGTTCAATAACTGTCCACATTTTATCTTAACTGAATTTATAGAAAAACACAAGTCAATTTGCAAAAATATACGTGACTTTTTAATATTAATTTGGTATAATAATAGAAAAATCGTACTATTTTAGGAAAATGTATAGTACTTTTGCTTTTAAAAGATGCTTACTTATAGAGTTTATCAATAGATAATTTAACGACAACAGACTGGGGGCTGGGCTTTTGGACTTTAAACAATTGGAAGCGTTTGCCGCCGTAATCAGCCTTGGGAGTTTTTCAAAAGCGGGTGAGCGGCTGTTTCTGACTCAGCCGACAATCAGTGCTCACGTTCGGACTCTTGAAAAAGAATTAGGGGTTAAGCTTATTATTCGAACGACCAAGGATGTACATCCGTCCGAAGCCGGAAAGCGGCTCTATGTGTATGCGCAGAAAATTCTGCGTCTGCGCGATGATGCAATTGCGGCGATGACATCAAAGCCGGTTCTTCAGTTAAAAGGAACGT
>CALLQM010000454.1 GCA_938014855.1 uncultured Clostridia bacterium
CGCTTTGGGAGCCTGCTCCGGGAACAGTCGAATTTTAATGGTCCCCTCACTAGTTTCCAGTACTGCTACCGGAAGATCAGCATAATCACCTGTTCCGGCATAGAGCGCTTCCATTTCTTCTTGAAATGCTTGTACATCTACCGGCTCTGCATCTTCAGAAACTTCCGATGACGCTTCTGAGCTTTCTAAAGCTGATGATGAAACATCTGATGAAGACGATTTGGATGTATCATCTTTTGCACCGCAAGCGGTAAAAGATGCCGCTGTCAGCAGTGCTAAAATTAAAGCTATCGTTTTTTTCATTTAATTGAATCCTCCAAGTAGTTTTAAATTGAACAGGATAAGAGTATAGCATATTTTCGACATTTTCACAATAAGACGTTTGTAAATTCACTGCAAACACCGTATGAACAGAAAAAACCGCCATATATGGCGGTTTCTATATTGTTGAATTTTTATTTCATAAGTTGTCTTTCCAACCATATAGATGCAATCATTAATGCATCATATAACGTATTTTTTTCTGTTTTTTTAATGATTCGATCCCGCAGGCGAAGTTCTTCATCTGTAGACCAAATTTGAACAGCGATCCGGTTTGGAACTTTCGTATTATTAAACGGGACTTCATTTAAAATTTGAAGCATTGCAACATATTTTTCACTCATATCCCCATAATAAATTGTTTTTCCACTACGCACTAACGGTTTGCCCTTAAAAGTAAGGGTACCAGGTTTTTTTGTCTTTTTTTCCACATTATCAGCTCACAATCTATATAAAAATTTGATTCTATACTAATTTTATCATATCATAAAGGTTCCTGCCTGTAAAGTGGAGTAATTTAGTTTATTTTAGTTCTACTACAGTTACGCCTGACTCTCCTTCCCCATAAACGCCAAGCCGAAAACTTTTCACTCTTTTCAATTTTTTAAGATGCTGCTGAACAGCCGCTCGCAGTGCTCCGGTGCCTTTTCCGTGAATCACCGTAATGGTTCCCACCCCGGAGAGCAAACAGCTGTCAATATAGCGATCCAACTCAATAATCGCTTCATCACTGGTCATTCCACGCAAATCTACCTCAGTTTTGACGCTTCGTTTTGAGCGTGAGGTCAAATCTTTCATTGAAACTTTCGAATTACTAAACGTTACACGCTTATTTTTTCGGTCGACTAAGCGTACTTCAGACTGGTGGACTTTCGTCTTTATAATGCCTGCCTGAACATTTACAAATCCCTGTCCATCCGGAGCAGACAGCAAAACACCTTCTGTATTCATTGTGATGAGTCGCACGGTATCTCCACGTTTAAGCGGACGCTCCGGCTTATAATTTTCCGGATTTTTGCGTGTTACCGGATCAGCTAAATCACGTAGTTTGCGCATATCTGCTTTAAATTCTACTTTTGACTGCGTCAGCTTATCGGAAAATTGAGCGCTTTCTTTTGCTTTGCGCAAATCATTAAGCTCTTCTAAAATCTTTTCAGCCTGCGCATTCACCTGCTCTACAATCCCTCGAGCCTGTACACGAGCTTTTTCCAATTCGCGTTCCCTTTGGGATTCCATCGCCATACGCAGTTCATCTGCTTTTTTGCTGGTACGCTGAGCCTCCACACGTTTTGCCTGCGCCAGCTCACGTTCCCGTTCCAATTCTTGCCGGGTAGCTTCCAACTGGGAAACAACATCTTCAAATCGCGCATTTTCACCGGAAATGTGCGATTTGGCATATTCAATAATATCATGAGGAAGACCAAGCCGTTCGCTGATAGCAAAAGCATTGGAACGTCCAGGTACACCAATCAGCAAACGGTAAGTCGGGCGCAATGTTGCAACATCAAATTCACAGCAGGCATTCTCAACCCCCTGTGTATTCAGTGCAAACATTTTGATTTCCGCATAATGCGTGGTTGCTACTACCTGCGCTTTCTTCTCCCGCAAACGTTCAATAATTGCAACAGCAAGTGCCGCACCTTCCACAGGGTCGGTTCCGGCGCCAAGTTCATCAAGCAAAACCAGTGAGTTTTCATTTGCTTGCTGTAAAATGCGGATAATATTGGTCATATGGGCAGAAAAGGTCGACAAGCTTTGTTCAATACTCTGCTCATCTCCGATGTCTACCAACACTTTTTCATAAATCGGTACGGTACTGCCGTCTGCAACGGGCAGCATAAGCCCACACTGTGCCATCATAACAAGAAGCCCAAGTGTCTTAACAGCTACCGTCTTGCCTCCTGTATTCGGTCCTGTCACCACTAAAGTATCAAAGTCTTTTCCAAGGCGCAGATCAATTGGCACCACTTTCTCTTTGTCAAGAAGCGGATGCCGTGCTTTTTTAAGATCTACAATACCTTCTTCATTAATGTTCGGGACGGTGGCTCTCATAGCATCTGCCATGCGGCTTTTTGCAAAGTACAAATCCAATTCCACAATTGCCTCATAGCTTCCTTGAATACTGTCTGCACAACCGCCCACCTGTGAGGAAAGCTCATAAAGAATCCGGTCAATTTCCGTTTGTTCTTTTCCTTGGAGAATTCGAATTTCATTATTCGCTTCTACCACTGCCGTTGGCTCAACAAAAATAGTTGAACCGGATGCCGAAGTATCATGAACCAAGCCTTTGATTTCGTTGCGGTGTTCAACTTTGACCGGAACGACAAAACGGCCGTCACGCTGAGTAATAATGTTTTCCTGCAAATACTTTTGATACGTTGCAGAACGCACCATCTTTTCAAGCACTTCGCGTGCTTTGGAACCTGCCTGACGGATTTTACGCCGAATTTCCGCAAGATTCGGACTCGCGTTGTCGGCAATCTCATCTTCCGATAAAATCGAAGTTGTGATATTGCGGTACAATGTCGGCAAAGCAACAACACAATTCAGTAAATATTCCAAGCTGGATGGCTCGCCCTCTAACTGCCTGCGCCACCGTTCAATCGTATCAATCGACCGCAGAACACGTGCAACGTCTAATAGCTCTTTCGGCGACAAACGAGCACCAATTTCTGCTCGCTTAAGCGCAGCAGAACAGTTCTCCACATTTCCAATCGAAGGTGTAGCGTATCGTGTTGTTAATGTATTTGCATCGACTGTACGCTGCATCAAAAGACGTACGTCTCGAATTTCTTTTTCTGGCTCAATGGCAAGCGCCAGCGCTCGGCTGTCCTGGCAAGAACAATAGCCTGCCAATCTTTGCAGTATTTTATCCAGTTCTATTGTTTTACAGTGTTTATCCATGATTCCTCCGTTGATGTTTTATCTGTCAGTAAACCCCAAATTTCGACTTTTCTTTGATGCTATAATAAAAGTCTAATGTATCAAACCGTTTATCCAACTGGACAATGATATATTGCTGTGTGATTTCCCCAAGCTGCATCAAGGATGGAGTAGGAAGTGAAAAGCGAAACAGCTTTTCTATTTCAGAGTAAATAATATGCCGCATTGCTGATAAAATCCCCTTGGTTACCGAAACGCAAACCTCTTTGACAGGCTTAGTTTGAACACAATCCCGGCAAATAATTCCAGACGATAGAAGCAAAAAAATCATGTCGTCTGCTTCATAGCATCCACAATTACTGCATGCAACCAAATCCGGCATGTATCCAGCCATTGCCATTAGGCGCAATTCATAAACTGGTTTGATAAAATCGCAAGTCCGTTTATCTTGATCCAACAGATAAAGACTATTTAGTAAAAGCCGCAAGTATTCCTGCCCGTTTTCCTCTCTTGGTGCAAGATCCATCGTAAGCTGACAAAGATAGGACGCAAGAGACAATTTTTCAATATCGGCTCTAACGCCCATAAAAACGTTGTTTAAATCCGCTTTGTCCACCACATATTTATCTTTATTTCGGAACAGCACAAAGCACGAGTAGCTCAGCAGTTCCACGGAAACCCGCATGGTTCCGCGCGGCTTTCTAGCTCCTCGTGCGTAAACTGATATTATGCCGCAGTCCCCTGATTATAGGGTGAGCACACTGACATAATACGTAACTGATTACACCCGCAGCACGGTGGAGTACGGCGAGATAATACCTGCT
>CALLQM010000455.1 GCA_938014855.1 uncultured Clostridia bacterium
GTGAAATGCTCCTTTCGATTTGACGCAGTGTTTTTCCAATCGCACTGGATATAAGAATACCAGCTTTTTCAAATTCTTCAATGTCCCGAATTTCCCCACAGCTTAGTTTAAATCCACTGAGGTCAGATCCTGTGCGGCTGTACACGGCATATCTTACAAAATCTCGTGCATAAGCCGGTACGGAAAATCCTTTTAAAGAATCATCCGCCATTCTGTCCAGCTTATCTGCTAGTTTACGGTCATGCTGATCCAGCATCCAAACAAGGGGTAATGTCTTTTCTTCGCCGTCAGTGTCTATTACGTCAAATAAATTGGCGATGTTTTTACCCTTGTCGTCCAGAACCATAATTGCTTGATTTCTAGGTGTCATTTCCCGGTGCATGCGGTCTGTCCAAATTTTCTTGGATGCCACCGCTACCGCATCCGGACGCTGGGCAAAAATAAGCACCTGCCTTTGAAAATCGTACTTGTATAACCTCCCACAAAAAGAAAGGAACTCTTTTAACGTCTCATCATTACTGATGATTCGGAAAAGCGTTCCTTTGTATAAATGCTGGATTCCGGTTGTGTTGTCAAACTTCATTGATGTCTTGTGTCCTCCATTTATATACTAAGTGATTAATTATAGATCTGAATTTAATGTAACGAATATTTATATATTCATTTATTCCCATAAATCTCCTTTTTCTTTTTATGAATAGGACGAGCAAAAGAATCATGATGATTGTTGCCATTAAAGGAGCTGGAAATCCCAGAGTCGCGGCAAATAGAACGCTCGCGCTAAAAAAGCAGGTTACAATGCTATCTGAATAACCAAACATCAGGCGCGCGAGAAGGTAATTGCTCCACGTAAGAACAGATAAGGCATGGATGGTTTGCACAGACGGTGGCTTTAGCTTTATGTATTCCAAAAAGCACGTAAAAAGAAACCAAAATGCCTGCCCCGTTTTGGAAAGATCGCTTGCAAATCCCGTGGGGTAGTGAAGTTCTGTTATGATCATTACGCAGACGGTGCAAATAATTAAGGTTGTATACAGACCAGCTTCAGCCTTTCTATTGACTAGCATGTATGCCATGCAACCACTTAACACAATAAAAAGTATAATTACAATAATGTTCATTTTCTTCACATCTTTCCGGTTGCATTTATAGTCTTACATTCTTTCTTTTCCATCTTCAAAATACTTCTCTAAAATCTCCATGATTTCCTTTTCAATTTCTTTCGTTTTTTTGCCGGGGAAGTATTGCTGCAAAACAGATGTCTTTAATTTGACCGGCGTTTT